>DASQGY010000035.1:0-42304 GCA_035632375.1 Bryobacteraceae bacterium
CGGTCATAGCAGGACAACACCCCAGCGATCTGCTGGCCATGACGTTCCGTCAACAGTACGAATCCCATCCTTCCACCTCGGATAGCATCGTACTCCGTTCATCTCCCTGTTTGGTTCCGGCTGTGCCGGGTTAGGAAGCGGTTGCCGATTCTTTCACAGCTTCTCACGGTCACGGCTCCGTACCGGAATCGGTTCGTTACCGAGCCGCGAGCGTGAGGAAGCGGTTGCCGATCTGTGACGCGCAGTGAACAACCTGGTCAAAGTTCTGTCCATCGACGGTGGCGGCATCCGCGGCATAATCCCCGCCGTGATCCTCGCCGAGATCGAACGGCGGACGAACCGGCCCATTGCCTCGCTTTTCGATCTGATCGCCGGGACCTCCACCGGCGGCATCCTGGCGCTCGGACTCACCGTTCCAAAGAGCCACGGCGGCTCGCTCTACTCCGCCGAGCAACTGGTGAACATGTACCAGCACAAGGGTTCGCGAATATTCTCGCGCTCGCCTCTACGCACCGTGTTGGCCGTCGACAACCTCACCTGGAAGAAATACTCATCCACCGGAATTGAGCAGGTGCTGCTGGAGTATTTCGGCGATTCCCGCCTTCGCGATGCCGTCACGGAACTTCTGATCCCGAGCTATGAACTCGAACGCCGTCTCCCGTTCTTCTTCCGCAGTGCGAACGCCCGCCTTCGTCCGGACTACGACTTCCCGGCCCGCGATGTGGCACGCGCTACTTCGGCCGCGCCGAGTTACTTCGAACCACTCCGGCTACTCACCGGCACGCCGGATCACCACTACACCTTGATCGATGGCGGCGTCTTCGCCAACAATCCAGCGGCCTGCGCATTGGTGGAAGCGCGCACCACTCACCCGAATGCGTCCGGTTATTTGATGGTCTCGCTCGGGACTGGGACGCTGACCAGAACGCTGCCGCTCGGCCTGGCCAGGTATTGGGGCACAGTTCGATGGGCCAAGCCTTTACTCGACGTCGTCTTCGACGGGGTCAGCAGCACAGTCGACTACCAGCTTCGCCAATTGCTTCCGGTGCAGCATTACTACCGGTTTCAAGTAGCGCTCAACGGTCACAATCACGGTCTGGACAACGCCAGTGCAGACAACATCAAGTCTCTAACGCTGCTTGCGAAACGATTGATCAAGCGGGAAGAGATTGCGTTGGACAAGCTTTGCGACGCCCTGACTACATCTCCGTTGCAAACGGCGTGAACCGCGTACCGTAGTCGAACTTGTCCACGCCTTCGCTGCGCTTGAGGAATCCCACGATCCAGTAAGTGAGCGGCGTTGCTAATGCCTCGTACCCAACCTTAAACAAATAACCGCCCAGGATCAGTTTCCCGATTAGCGGCATCGGGAGTTCCCCGGCAAAGCCCGCGATCATCATGATGGTGGTATCCACCGCCTGCCCGACCACCGTGGACCCCACCGTTCGAGTCCAAAGATGGCGCCCGTTGGTAACCAGCTTCATCTTCGCCAGCGTGAACGAATTTGCAAACTCGCCGCACCAGTACGCCAGCAGGCTGGCCGCCACCAGGCGAGGCACTTGATGAAACACCGTGGCGAACGCCTCCTGATTGTGCCAGTCGTGATCAGGCGGCAACACCACGATGAGGTTGCCCAACACCGCCATCAGCGCCGAGGCCGCGAAGCCGATCCAGATAATCCGGCGCGAAGCTCCGTAGCCGTACACTTCGGTGAAAACGTCGCCAAAGATGTAGGTGATAGGAAACAGCAGTTGCGCGCCGCTCACCGGGTAGCCCCAGAAGTTGCAAATCTTCTGCCCGACCAGATTGGAGATCAGCAGAACGACGATGAAGATGCTGGCAAGAAAATCGTAGTACTTGAAAACCTTGGTTTCGGTCAAGCTTCAATTATACGAGCGATTCCAGGACCCCGCGTCCCAACGTGCGCGCCTCGGTTACGATCGTTGCGTTAGTGAGCGTGACCGTCAGGAAGCGGTTTTTGTCAGAAACTCACGACAGCCATTCGCCCATCCGTCGCCAACCTGTCTCCGGTGGCATTGCTAAAATCCAGCGGCACCGCAGGCCGCTCCACTAGCGAAAGCCCGCGCACCAGACCCGTGAACAGCAGATCGTTCACCACCTTCGCGCGCTCGCGATCGATTTCGGAATCCACCTTGTGGATAAACGTGCGGTTTTGCTCCGAATAGTCGATCCCGGTATCGTGCGTAGCGGAGCACACCCAAACATCCTGCCCACGGAACGAGCCTGGCTGATGCCAGATGCGCAGGTGATGGCGCGCATTGAACGTGTTGTTCTGCTTCTGAAAGACGAGATCGGGCGGACGGCCCTCCAAATACAGGATCGATACCGGCGCTTCCTTATATCCACGCATTTCCGTCATGGCCCGAAACGTCTCCAGCTTCGACTTGGCGCTCAGTTCCTCCGCGGTTGACCAGCCCGCTTGCTGAAACGCGTTCTCAATGTCCTGTTGGCTGCCAAGAAACATCATGTTGGTGATGTCGGACGGCTTGGGAGGCTTCGCCGCCATGGTTTGAAATGGCTGCCTCTGCACCAGCCGGGTCAATTGCTCCTGAGGCTCAATCGATTTCACATCGGGCGGAGCGGCGACTCCCGTCCAGGACAGCGCTTTGGTCAACTCGATGGTCATCTCGACGCCGGGCTCGTAGTCGATATTCGCGTCGGTTTCCTTCACCACCGACTGCTTGATCGCCGACAGCAGATCCGCCAGCCCCTGGTTCCGCTCGGCGACCTTATTGATCCCCTGGTCCAGCCGCCCGGAGCCGGTTTGAGAAGCGATGATTCCCAAAATCCGGCCATCCGCATCCAGGGATTCACGCGCGTTGTCGACGCCGGCCAGCCGCGCCGGCAAGTTCGCCCTTTTGCCCCTCGAATCTCTGAGTTCATCGAAGGCGAGACTCAAAACAGCCTGGTCGTCCGGCTTTAGCGCCGCCGTCACCTCTTTGATATGCCCGGTGACCTTGACTCCAGCGGCCATCGCGAACTGATCGCCAAGCACCACCGGCGCGATTACTACCGCTTCAAACGACTGATTCACCTTTGTGTTGGCTGTATTGATAGCGCTGGTCAGCCTGATTTGCACTTGAGTTCCAGCAGGAATCTCGGCCGCCGCGCAAAGGCCGCCCAGAGCCACCAGAATAGCGCCGAGTCTCACTCCCAACATCCTAACCTACGTTGTGGGGCAGGTTGGCAACCTGCAGCGGGTTGGTAACCCGCTTTCTTACGCTGGTTGACAATTACTTGCAGGTTGCCAAGCCCGACTTGGCTAAGTTCCTCCAAGCAGGCATCCCTCCGCCAGTGCTACATTAATTAGCCAAGAGCGGAAGGGACGGGATCACTCCATGAAGACCTTCGTAACGGTACTTATATCCGTTTTTTCTTTGGCCTTGGTGGCCGGCGCCGACGATTTGACCCTCCGGGCGTGGCAAATGGAAAGCAAGGGCGACGCTGCCGCGGCTCGCGATTTCCTGGAAAAAGCCGCTCAAGCAGGGACGCCCGAAGCGCTCGAAGCCTATGCCCAGTTTCTGGATCGGCATCACGATCCAGCCGCTCGCGGCGTTTACGAAAAGCTGCTGAATACCACCAAGGGCGAGCAACGGGCGTTGGCGGCCCGGCGCCTGGCCATGCTCGATCTGGTGAGCGGCGATCGCGAGGCAGCCGCGCGCCATTTGGAACAATACCGATCAGCTGGCGGCCGCGATCTCAATCTCGGCGCACCATCTGCCGCCGACAAGAGGCAGACCATACCGGTTCCTGGCCCAATTCGCTCCTTCTCCCGCATGGCCGCGCTTTCTCCCGAGCTCAGCCCGGACGATCTGTTGCCCGCGCTGGCCCGCAACGTGGTCACCAACGGTTACCAGGCGGCAAACAGCAACGAAGCGCTGGAACAGACTGAATACCTGAAATTGGTGATCCGCTATCTTTCGCAGGCCCGCGAACTTGAGAAGCTCGCCGGACCCGACAAGTTCATCAAGATCGAGACCTGTGAGTCCGCACAGACCGGGGAACTGCTCCGCGTCCTCGGCTATCGCATGCGCGGCGGCTGCGGCAGCGAGGTAGTTCTCGAAACGGTCAATGCCACGCGCGCCTTTCTAACCATCGATTCCGGTTTCCCTCTGGCCGAACTGGAACAGAGCCTGCGCACCAATCGTCCGTTCAATTACGATTACCACGCCACCGATGTGCCAGTGCTCTACGGACCGGAATACTGGCTCACCGCGAAGGACAAGCAGGGTGAGTTCATTGACAGTTTCCTCAGCGATCCCTCCATGTGCCGGCTGTACCTGGGCATGGCCAAGCTGGATCCGGTGACCGCGGACGAGATTCGCAGGAACACCACGGTGCAGCGGATTCGCGCCTATGCACACGTTCTGGACTTCTACGGCGGCATGTTCCGCGTGCGCAATGGGCGTGCGGTGGTTCCCGGCGGCGCACGGACCGAAAAAATTTGGGCTGAGTTAGTCGGCGTCGGTCCCGATAAAGGGGGCGCTTTCCTGGAACGGCTGCTGACCAAAGACGACGGTTGGATGGCCAGTTACTTCGACGCTCTGTCGCGCATCGCGAACGGACCGGTTCAAAACTATCTCACCGAGCCGGAGCGCATGAAGCGTTTCTATGCGGCGATTCGCGGAAAGGTCACCAGCCCCGGCCCGGCGCGGCCTGTGTTCCGCTCCAACACCGACATGATGCTGCTGACCACACGCCTGCGGCTCGATCCGGATGGCCGCCCGCACATTCCCGGCAGTCTGGATGTCTGGCGGACATTGTTTATCGAGCATCCCGCCGGCAGCGGTAAGTACGACTCCAAACTTTCCAAAGCCGCGTCGAGTTGGAAAGACCCCGACGATGTGATCGAAGCGCTGTTTGGCCTGTGCCGCAAGGCGGTGGAGAACGAGCCGCTGAAGATCTTCATGGCTCTCAGCGACGTGGACCGTCACCGCAAGATACCGCTCGACGCCCAGACCACGGATCGCCTGGCGCGCGATCACAAGCAGTTCGGCGCGCAGTATCCTATCTTTGCCGAAGCCCCCGAGATTTCGAACGCCACCATCAATCAGTTTCTGGATGTCGCCACCACGATCAACAAGATCGGCGACCAGGGGTTGCGCGCCGATGCTGCCGGTACGATGCAGGCGCTGGTGGGATTGTGGCAGATCTTCAACCGCCAGGTCTCCATTGCCCCGGTGGAAGCGGACCGCGCCCTCTCCGCCATTCTGGCCCAGTTCGCCAAGATCAAGAACGAACGCGATGTCTTCGACAGCGGGCGCGATGGAGTGAAGACGCTGCTGGCTGCCACCAAATCGCCGGCCGGCGTGTCGGCGCAGGATCGCATGATCGATCTGCTGGCCGGCACCGCTTCTACGGATTCCTCCGATACTCACACCCAACTGGTGGAGGACATGATCCGCATTTTCGAATCGCAGCGGCTCATCTCCGTGTCCACCATCTTTGAGCTGGTGGATCATCTGGAGAGCCTGGGCAAGGGCGAAAAGGTGAATACCGCGCTGATCGCCCGCACCGCCTCGCGAATTTCGGAAATCCAACTGCCGCGCACGGCACTAAGCAGCCTGGAGAAGAACGCGCTCAGCTTCGGCTACTGGTCGGAGCGTCACATCGAGCAGCAGCGGAAGCTGAACCTGAAGGCCATGATCGATCGCGCCGCCACCGATCCGAAGAAATTGGACGACATTCGCGGATTGATGGCGCCGTTCCTGCGCGACACCCTGGTGGGGTTCAATTACATTCACTACGCGCCACCCGGCGCGCAGGTGTTGTACACCAATCCGTTGTTCGTCCGCAGTCACGATTTCATCGGATTGCAGGGTTCCAACCAAACCTGGAAGAACACCGAGGTGCTGGGAAGCGGCTGGCCTTCCAGCGCCGGAGGAAAGCTGGTTGGATCGCTGGCCGCGCTGCCCTATGCACTGGCCGAAGCGGAGCAGAATTTTCTGATCCCCTCCCGCGAGCAGGCGCTCATCTGGGGCGACCTGGTTCCGCAGTTGATCCTTTCCGCCACCATCCAACGCTGGTGGAATGTCACGCCATCGCAGCTTCATTGGGTAGGCCTGCATATGGTTTATGGCGAGAACCTGCTGGCCGAAGCGGCGCTCAATCCCGAGCGGCGTCAAGTGGTGCTCGACGCTCTGGAACAACACGCTCCGCCGGCCCGTGTGGATAAAGTTGGAGCGTTGTTGGCTGGCGGCCAAGTGAAGGCCGCGCTGGAGAACGTCATGCCCTCGGAGTTGTTCGCTGTCGCTCGCGATATTATTAGCTCCGACAAGGCGGGAGCTTCCCTGCTGGCCGCCGATATTCGACGCGAAGCCGCCGAATCGCCGCAGGATCTGAACTACCCGGCCATCTCCCACTCCTTTGGCACTCCCAAGCCAACGCTGGCCAATTCCTATTCACCCGAGCTGCTCAATCTCCGCACCTTTCCGACATTGATGGGCTACTCCAGCAGAATCATGGCCGAGAGCTGGGAATCCAATCTGCTTTACTACGGCGCATTGGCCGACCAGTTGTACCTTGCACCCGCGCAGCTTAACGTACTGGTGCCCGCCTGGACCCGCGAAACCGTGGAGCGCATCTTCGCCACGCACTTGGAGGATTGGCCCGCCTTGCTTCGTTCCTTGCGCTTGGTCGGCGACGATGTACGCCTCAAGAGCCGCAAACAGGCAGCCGCGGCAGGCGGGGGTTTATAATTCTAGAACCGAGTGGGGAGGATCTCCTTGACACTACTTCACAAGACAATCCTGGCCGGAACTGGAATGGTCGTTTCCGGCGCATCGGTTTGGCTCCTGGCTCAGGAAAGGCCAACGTTCCGCATCAAAGTGGACATGGTAGTGCTGAGCTTCACCGTCACCGATAGCAAGGGAAAATACATCAACGGCCTGAAACCTACGGATTTCAGAGTTACCGAAGATGGAATCGCGCAGAAGATCAACACCTTCGGCGAAGGCAACAAGCCGCCCGTGCAGGTGATGGACGATGGCACCACGCGGCCGCTCAACGCTCAGGTGGCCAACGCCGGCGAGCCGGATGCCAAGGGTGGGGAAGTGCGCACCGATTCCTTCGTCGGCACCAACGTGTTTGTTCTCTTCGACACCAGCAATTACATGTACCGCGGCTTTGTCTACGCCTCCGATGCCATCGCCGATTTCGTGCGTGGCCTGGATCGCAGCGATTCAGTGGCGGTCTATACCTTCAGCCGCAACCTGAAGCGCGATGCGCCCCTCACGCGCGACCGCAACGACGCGATTTTCGGCCTTCGCAAGGCCGTCGCCGGCGACGATGCGGCGCTCTACAACGGCTTGCTGCTGTCCTTGCGCGATGCCGCCAAGGTGCCCGGCCGCAAGGTGATCATCGTGTTCTCCAACGGTCCCGATAATGCCAGCATGGTGGCGCCGGACGACGTCCGCGCCGTGGCTGAAGACGAAGGCATCCCCATCTACGTCATCTCCACCAACGACGTGAACAAGGACCCCATGTCCAGCGCCGTGTTCAAACGCATCTCCACGCGCACCGGCGGCAAAGCCTATTTCGCCAAAACCTGGCAGAAGCAGGTGGAGGCGTTCGAATCCATTCGAGAAGATCTGGGCAACAGCTACACCATCACCTACTATCCGCAAGCCAACCAGAACGAAGGCTTCCGCAAAATCGCGGTGGAGATCGTTTCCGACGCCGGCAAGAAGTATCGCGTCCGCGCCCGCCCCGGATATCGCCCGCGAGGCGGGTTCCAGTAGACGGATCCACGCAGGCGGTTACCATAGAAGTATGTCCACGCTCGCCCGCGCTATCGCTATTGCTGCCGAAGCCCACGTCGACCAACGGGAAAAATCGGGCGTACCGTATATCCTGCACCCCATCCGTATCATGCTGCGCATGAGCACCGAAGTGGAGATGATGGTGGCCATCTTGCACGACGTGGTGGAAGACACGTCGTGGACGCTTGATCAGCTTCGCAAGGAAGGCTTCCCGGAAGAGGTGGTAGAAGCGGTGGACTGCGTCACGCGCCGCGAAACCGAATCGTATGCCGAGTTCGTGGAACGCGCCCGCTACAACCCGGTGGCCCGCAAAGTGAAACTTGCCGACCTGGAAGACAACATGGACGTCCGGCGGCTCCCGGACGTGACCGAAAAGAGCCTGGACCGTCTGAAGAAATATCATCAAGCATGGCGATCTCTCCAAAAATCCGAATAGCCGGCGGCCTGGCGGCGCTGCTTCTCGGCGCATGCGGTTGGGCGGAAACCGCGGCCTCCCCGCTCGAGAGCGGCAAAAAGGTGTTCGTTGCACGCTGCTCCAATTGTCACGCCGAGCGCGGCGACAAACCGCTCGGTACGGGCCTTCCTTTGAGCGATCAGACACTCACCGATGACCAACTCAATCGCGCGGTAGCCGGCCGTCTGAAAACCTCGTCCGCGGAGGAGAAGCGCGCCGTAGCGTCGTATATCCGCAGCTTCCAGAAAAAATAGACGCGATCAAGCGGTACAGTAAATCTTCATGATCCCCACCTGGAAATTGACCGCGGTGCAGGTGCTCGCCCTGGCTTCCCTGGGCATCGTGCTGGGCCAATGGCTGAAACGCAGGATTCCATTGCTGGACCGGCTGAATATTCCAGCGTCCATCGTCGGCGGCATGATCTACGCGCTCGCCGCACTGCTGCTCCGCGACCGCTACGTCAACCTGGACGCCGATCCCACACTGCGCGACCTGCTGATGATCGCCTTCATGACCACCATCGGCCTCAGCGCCCGCCTGCAGTTGATCCGCGAAGGCGGCGCGCAGGTAATCTGGATGCTGGCCGTCGCCAGTGTCGGCGCGGTTCTCCAGAACGTGCTCGGCATCGGGCTGGCCAAGGCGCTTTGGGTGGATCCGCGATTGGGCATTCTGGCCGGATCGGTCGCACTGACCGGCGGGCCCGCCACCTCCATCGCATTCGGCGGAACATTCGAAAAGATGGGCGTGCAAGGCGCCACCGCGTCGGCCATGGCCTCGGCCACTTTCGGCATTGCGGTCGCCGGGCTAATCGGCGGCTATATCGGAGGCTGGTTGATCCGGCGCTACAAGCTCAAGCCCGCTGCGGCCGCTGGCGCTGAATCAAAGGCGATACCAGTTGCGGCCGAGGCCGGGCTGTTGCTCAAGACCGTGCTGGTGATCGGCGTGGCGATGGGCATCGGCAGTCTGATCAGCGCCGGAATCGAGCGCATGGGCGTTATCCTTCCCAGTTACATCGGAGCTATGATCGCCGGCGCGCTGATCCGCAACTTCGACGACAAATTCCGTTTCGCCGATATCTCGCAGCGCGAGGTGGACGCCGTGGGCCGCATCGCGCTCTATCTGTTCATCGCCATGGCCATGCTCACGCTGCGGCTTTGGGAATTGGCTCACCTGGCCGTGCCGCTGCTGATTATCCTGGGCGCGCAGGTGGTGCTGTGCTGGCTGATGTGCATTACGATTTCGTTCTGGTCGATGGGGAAAGACTACGAAGCGGCGGTGATGAGCGCGGGCTTCTGCGGGTTCATGCTGGGTATCACGGCCAACGCGGTGGCGTGCATGGAGGAGCTGACGGAGAAATTCGGCCCCGCGCGGCGGGCATTTCTGGTAGTGCCGGTGGTGGGCGCGTTCCTGGTGGACTTCACCAATTCGCTGATCATTACCACGATGGCGAACCTGCTGCGCTAGATGAAGGCCCGGTCAAACGACGCGATGAACTGAATACCCGGCACAATCTTCCGTGACAACCGGTCGTCGTTGGTGATAAACAGATCGCAGCGCGCGTTCGCCGCGCAGGAGAGCTGCACTGCATCGGGCGCCTTCACCGAGCGGTCTTCCCGCAGCTTGGCGTAGATGCGCGCGCACGATTTATCGAACGGCAGCAGCGAAACGCCGGGAGTATTGAGCAGAGCCTCATACCGGCCGGCCCAGGCTTCATCGTTGGCCGCCAGCGGCTTCACCAGGACCTCGCCCAGCGTCAAGGTAGAAGTGAGCAACTCATCGTGCCGCTCCGACAGCCTTTGGACCAGTGCGTTCACTTTGGCCCCACGCTCTCCCTTATCCTCCAGCAGGTAGATGAAGAGATTGGTATCGAAGAAAACTTTGCTCATTCCCAATCTTCCCGTAGCTTGCGGACGTACTCGTCGGGATCCTCATCCTTCCAGAGATCGCGCCCCATGCCGCGCAGTTGCAGGACGCCCTCCAGCCAGCGGCTTTGCTTCGGCCCGCCTTTTTGATAACGTTGTTTGGCCCAATTCACCAACTCGGCATACTTCGACGGAATTTCTTCCAGGTCGGGCCACATCTTTCCTGTTCTGCCGGGGTGGACATCGTCGGTGGAGAGCAGAAGCCGTCGCGTCCGCTCGCCCGTGGCATACAACATACGGTAACGTCCCGGATTCGGAGGCATGTTGGCCGTGCAGTGTAAGGACGCGTGAACGCGAACACTCGGCCGCAACTCCCCGTAGAGGTTCTCCTTCTCCGCGCGCTCGACAATTTCGCCGATCGTGAAATCTTCACGATCCGGATTCTCGCGATGCAGGAGTGCGATGGCGATGTATACCTCATCAGCCACCTTTATCTTCTCCAGAGCTACTGTTGGAGACATATGTTCATACCTCTCAATTAGAAGTATACATTGTAGACGAAGTTCATGCAAGATGTTTGTCTGTAAGTTATTGATTATACTGCTAAATAATCTTCAGCTTGCGCAAGGATTCGTCGATTTCGGGGCGCACCAGGACGCCATTGGCGATCTCGGCCAAGCGCTTTTGTTCACGCTCGACCTGGGCCACGGCTAGGGCAGCGACCTCGGCCGCGTCGTCCAGCGGGACAACGGTGACGCCATCTCGATCGGCGACAATGACGTCGCCCGGCCGCACCGCCACGCCGCCACAAGCGACGATTGCCCCCACTTCGCCCGCGCCGTCCTTGTTGCAGCCGTTGGGACAAAGGCCGCGGGAATAGACGGGCAGGCGGAGCGCCTCCAAAGCCTCGGTGTCGCGCACCATGCCGTCGACAATCACCGCGCGGATTCCCATCTTCACCGCGCTGGTGGCGATCAATTCGCCGAATCCCGCGTTGGCCATGTTGCCTTGCGTGTTCATCACCACGATGTCGCCGGGCGCGGCCAGCGACAGTGCCTTGTGCAGCATCAGGTTGTCGCCGGAGTGGCACCACACGGTGAGCGCCGATCCTATTACGCGCGGAGAGGCCCACACCGGTCGAATACCTGAGTCCATGCCGCCGAGCCTCGACATGCAATCCGCTATTTGAGCGCTCGATGCAGTTCCAAAAGCGGCGAGTAAGGCCACATCAGGACGCCGCCAAGGCGCATGCACTCGAAAACCGGGCTTACCGGGCATCCAGCACCTCCACGGCGGCCGCCACGCCCGCTCCAGTCTTCACCGGACTGCCTAGCTCTCTAAGCACGGCTTCCATATGCAGCAAATCGGTGACGATGTCGCCGGCTTGGATACTGCCCATAGTGCCGATGCGGATGACACGTCCAGCAAGCTTGTTGCGCGATCCGGCGATCACCGTCCCGTAGCCTTCGTAAAGCCGTCGTACGATGTCGCCGCCGTTCAAGTTCTCCGGCACATTCAGCGCAACGACGGTATTGGAGAGCGTGCCCGCTTGTGGGAAGGACGAGAGGCCCAGCGCCGCGCAACCAGCCCGCAGCGCCGCAGACAGGCGCAGATGCCGCGCCAGTACCTGCTCCAGGCCCTCCTCATGGATCATCTCCAGTGCTTCGCGCAATCCCAGAATCATCGACACTGCCGGAGTGAACGGAGTCTCCAATGCTTCGCCGGCGTTCATCGCTTTGCGGAAATCCCAATAAAAGCGCGGCATTGCAGTGTCGCGTTTCACGATGTCCCACGCCTTTGGACTCACGCTCGCGATTCCGATGCCGGGCGGGCACATGAGCGCTTTTTGCGAAGACGATGCCACGATATCCACGCCCCAATCGTCCTGCCGCATCTCGATGCCACCGAGGCCGCTGACGGAATCGACGATGAGCAGCGTGGGCCGATGGCGAAGGATTTTGCCGATGGCCGCGAGATCGGCTACAACTCCTGTCGAGCTTTCGTTGTGGATCGCGACCACCGCGCGATATTCCGCTGCCGCGACACGCCGCTCGATTGCGCTTGGATCAAGCGGCTGCCCCCAGGGCACGTCGAGCACATCCACCGTTGCGCCGAGAGCTTTAGCGATGGCCGCGAACCGTTCGCCGAACTGGCCGTTGACGCACACCAGCACGCGTTCGCCAGCCGCAAGAATATTCACCAGGCCTGCTTCCATCACGCCAGTGCCGGAGCAAGCGAGAAAGATCACGGGATTGCTAGTCCCGAGGATTTGTCTCAGCAGTTCCTCAGCGCGGCTGAGGATGGCCACGAATTCGGCGCCGCGATGGCTGAGCACCGGGCGAGCCATAGCCTGGCGCACGCGCTCGGGAACGGCTGTCGGGCCGGGGAGCCGCAGCCGGTACGGGTTTTGAGTCATATTCGAAAATCGCCGTGCTGCCGGAAATACGGGACCAGGCCGCCGGCGGCGAGGATATCCATCATGATCTTCGGAACCGGCTGCGCGGCGATCGTCTCGCCCGTGGTCAGATTCCGTATCGAGACGCCGTCGTTCGCAATGACGGAGAGCTGATCGCCCTCGCGGATAGCGCTCGTGTCGCAGATCACCGGCATCAATCCGTTGTTGACCGCGTTGCGATAGTAGGTGCGTGAGAAGCTTTGCGCCAGTACAGCGCGTATCCCGGCGCCCAACACTGCCGTTACTGCCACCTCCATCGCGGAGCCGCAGCCGAAGTTCTTGCCGGCGACTACGAGATCGCCGGGCTCCACCGTGGCGGCGAATCGCGGATCGAGTTCCTCGAACAGATACTGGCGCAGGACTTGTGGATCGAGACTCTCGCGCTTGCGCCGCGAAGTGATGATGTAGTCGGTGTTGATGTCGTCGCCGAAGACGCGCGCCCGGCCGGTCATTGGTGCATCTCCTCCGGGGCGACGATGGCGCCGCGAACCGCAGCCGCCGCGCAACTGGCGGGCGACGCGAGATAAATATTGGCGTTGCTGTTGCCCATGCGGCCTTTGAAATTGCGGTTGGCGGTGGAGATCACGTTGACGTCGCCAGGGATCGCCCCGCAGGTACCGCAGCAGGAGCCGCACCCCGGCGTCACGATCACCGCACCGAGGGCGATGAACTCGGCCAATGTTCCGTCGCGCGTCAGAGTTTCGAGCACTTCGCGCGACGCCGGGGTCACCACCAACTGGACGCCCGGCGCAACGCCGCCCCCGGCGCGGATCACCTGGAGC
Source organism: Bryobacteraceae bacterium (assembly GCA_035632375.1). GTDB lineage: Bacteria > Acidobacteriota > Terriglobia > Bryobacterales > Bryobacteraceae > Palsa-89. The sequence goes on from DASQGY010000035.1 coordinate 13,335, forward strand.
GCCTGATGAAAATCGCGCACGCGGCCGCCAGTGCAGGTTCCGAGATACACCATTTGCACCGCTGTTCCCGCGGCGTCGCGCAAAGGCGTCACGCGATCGACCTGATGTGGCAGCGCGATCTGTGGAACCAATCGATCGAGCGCAATCGAAATCTCGCGGCTGTAGCAGGCATCGTCATCCGGCGCAGTCCCCGCGAATGCCGTCGTGGTTCTGCCGTCGAGATATTCCGCAGTGCGGTGATCGGCGGGAAACACGCCGGCTTTCGCGCCCATCTCGACGGTCATGTTGCTGAGCACCAGCCGATCTTCAAGATCGAGCGTGGCCACGCCGGGCCCGCCGAACTCGATGGCCTGATACGTCGCACCGTCCGCTCCAAGTTCCCGAGCCAGAATAAGCGCGACATCCTTGGGATACACGCCGGCCGGCAAGTGGCCAGTGAGTGTGACGCGAATCGACTCCGGCACGCGCAGCCAGATCCTGCCGCACACGAAAATCGCAGCGAGATCGGACGAGCCGATCCCGGTGCCGAAGCAATTGAGTGCGCCGTACGTAACAGCATGGCTGTCGGCGCCGACTGCCAGGCCGCCCGGCAGTGCGCGCCCGGTCTCCACGAGAATCTGGTGCCCGATGCCTTCGCCGACATCGTAGAGTTTGATGTGGTGCAGCGCGGCGAAATCGCGCATGCGCTGGTGAAGCTGCGTGGTGGCGCGGCTGGGTGCGGGCGCATAATGATCGAGCGCGAACAGGACGCGCTGTGGATCGAACACGCGCGTGCCGCCCATGGCCTGGAAATAATCGATGGCCATGGGCGTCGAACCATCGGTACCGAGCGCGCAATCCACGCGGCAAACCACAACGTCGCCGGCGCGAGCGTCCTGCCCGGACTTGGCGGAGAGAATCTTCTCGCTGATGGTTTTGCCGGACATGGGGCTCTGAGCCTTAGAATAGCAGCGCGATGCGGGCGTCTTGGCGCTATGCTAGAAGCACACGATGACATCGTACGAGGAAATTATCGATTTTATCGCCGCAGGCACCACTCCCGATGCAGTGATCGCATTCCGACCCTCGGACGAGACTAAGCAGCACATGGCGGATTTGGTGGAACGATCAAACGCTGGACACATCGGCCGAAGACCATTCTCAGTGGAGCCGCTGGCGGAGTAATCCGGGCTGTAGACCTGCCCTACTACCTGCGATGCGAAAAGAGAAGGGTCATGCCGGTTGCCAAGTAGCCATTTCCGGCAGGCTCGTCATTTCTGCGTATGTATATGGCATCCTGTTTGCGATTCTCGCCAGCACTTCTGTGGCTCGCTCTTCTACGGTATATTCGTCTGCCTCGGACCAACGAATTGTGATTGCAGCCGATAGCCTGATTGTCGAGAGGGTCTCTGGAAAAACATCCAGACTCTGCAAGATTATGCAATCCGACTCCTATTTCTTTGCGGCAGTCGGAGACTATCTCGTTCCCGGATTCAATGTATTCAAGATCATTACACAAGCCCTCGGCGGAGCAGGTACCTTCACAGAGAAATTCTCTACGCTTGAGTCGTCTTTGGCTCTGAGCATTCCAGTGCTCGTCGAATCCGTCCGCAAAAACGACAGAGAACAGTACCAGAAATGGTTGGGGGGAAGTCCACCTGTGGAGATTGTACTCGCTACCGTAGAGCACGGCCAGCTCATTCTTGCCACATGGGGACAAGTGTTGAAAGCAGACGGAAGATTGGATGAACCCTATAAGTCTTTCTGCCGATCGGCGCAAGCTGGCAGTTGTGATCATGTATCTGGTAGCCAATTCACCACGCGACGCTACATGGAAGAACACCCAATCGAAAGCGGTCATCAACGGCTGCATTTCCCGACCGGGTATGCTATTTTTTCCGTAGAACTTGAGATTGAGGGGAACAGGGCGGAGGTTGGGCCGCCGATCTCTGCTCTGGAAATCACCAATCAGCGCGTAAGATGGATTCCTGGCTTTCAGGGAATCTGCCCTGCCATCGTATCTTTGGACCGAACCACCCGCAGTACCGACAAGAAGAAGTAGAGGCCCGAGCCCCTCCACCACAAACTGCCTCACCACCTTCCGGCAGAGCGATCGGCAAGGCAAGCGACAATGGAGAGGTGGGTATCAGGCACGAAAACGCCACAGTCGGCATCGTCCGCAAGTTCTGCCTGTTCTGTAGAAAGCCCCTGACGAAGTCGACCGCGACGAACGAACACGTCATTCCCCAATGGCTCCTGCGGCAATTCGGCATCGGCGACCGGACGATCAGCCCCGCCGGATGGCAGTGGGGAAATGCACCCTCACGGCGCTCCCACCCCTGGTCCCGGCTGGTTGTCCGCGACGTCTGTGTAAATTGCAATTCCGGATGGCTCTCGGAACTTGAGAACGCCGCCAAGCCGTTTCTTCCCGCTCTCGCAGCCGGGCAGCGCCCGCTTGGCGCGCTCACGGACGAGGAGAACCTATTACTTGCCCGGTGGGCTGCAAAGACCGCCTTCCTGATTCAACGTACCGCGGGCATCCCTGCCGTCATTCCAATGGACGCGTTTTGCGCTTTGCGCGATGAGCCGGGCGGGCTGCCCGCCAGCACGTTCGTCTTTGGTTTCCAGGATGACGGCGACCACCCTTTCCCGATCAACGGCCTGCAAACGCAGGATTGGACTGTGCACGCGCCTTACGAAGACGCGATCGAAACCACAGCCGCGATCCGCACAACGTGCAAGATATCTCTGCGCCTCGGCCGCCTGCACCTGCTCGTTGCTTACTTCGGTGCGTCCGGGCTGGAGCCCGTGGGCTGGCACCGCGTGCACCACCCGGTCTTTCCCCGTCATTGCCGGTTATGGATTAACGCGGGGTTCAAAATCGGCCGCGTAACGCAACGCGAGGAATCGAGCATGGTACTGTTCCAGGTCGCCTTGGGCGCCGCTATGCACTGCTCGCCGGAGCAGATCGCCCGAAGAGCTCCCCCTGTTCTGGAGGAGCTGCACGAACATTTCTTTGATAAGTACAAGCACATTGATCTCGGGAGACAGGAATGACCAACCCGGCATATGTATCCAATGAGTTGACCCATTTCCTGGGCCGGTCCCTGCGGGATGATCAGAGTCGATACGCGCTGTTGCGCGAAGTTATTCGCACCGGGTGGCTGAAGGCGAGCCACCGCGACCAGCTCGGGGCCGGATTTGTCGGGCAGAGCGACGGACAGAAGGCACTCTCAGGCAATGAGGCCATCAAGTGCACGTCCGTCTGCTTTTGCGATATCCCCGTAACGACGCTGGGCGTCCATATGAAAAAATACGGTCCCTTCGGTGTCGCCTTCGCCAAACAACTCCTGCTCCGCTCGGGCGCAACGCCGGTGCACTACGTGGCGCGCAATGCTAGGCACTGCGGTGTGGGGATCGGCCCGCCAACCGTGGGCGACTGGTTTGATCAGCTTCGCCGAGAGCTACAGAATATCGCTCATGATCTCGGCACTTACGTGGGGGCCCATGAGGGCCGCCCGCAATTTGTCGCCAAACTATCACCACCCAACACACCTCCCGGCCATCGCCTGATGGGGCAGGTCTCCGCCCTTCAGAATGATCTTGAGTTCCTCGTTTTTGGCCAACTCAAGTTCTTCACCGTCGGTCTGGACGAAGACGACGCGGACAATTTCTACATGGAGCGGGAATGGCGTGTTCCGGAGGGACTGGCGTTCGGCCTCGACGATATCGCGCGCATCATCATGCCACGGGAATTCGCCCATCAGTTCCGGGCCGAGGTATCAGAGTATTCCGGGCCGATTACGATCGCGGAAGAGGTGTGAGTGTTCCGTTGTCACGACATCGCGCCCTTGGCTGGTTGGTCTTGGTGTCACTAGGCAGGATCGCCGTCCGCTGGCGAGGCAGATTCGTCCCGTTTCTTACGTATCGCTTCGAACCGCTCGAACAGTTGCCCATCATATCGATTACCTTCTGAGCTCCGGAGGAACGCCATCGGGGCATCCCAGGTTTGTCGGGCTGTTCCGCCCATCACGTCGGCGGCTGCCCGAAATAAAGGTCGGAAGCGTGGGCCGCTGAACCAAGACGATGGAAGCGACTCGTTCTGGCCTGCCCACATCTGCGCCGTCTGGATCGCATACTTGATTCGCACAGGCGGTGGAGGGTGGTCGAACTGGTAAACGCGCGACATGTCGATGCTGCCGCGCCAGAGTGAGCAAAAGAAAGCCATCACCGCCAGGAAGAAAGATGTCAACAGCAGTTCGTCCCCACTGGTTCCGGGCACGTCTGTCCGTCCCAGTTGCTGCAGGGCGGTTGGCCGCCCACCGCCACGAAGAAGATAAGCAACACCGAGATACAGCGAATAACCGTCCGCGTCGAGTTCCTCAGCTTGCAACCCGAGGCTCCCGTCTTCGCCGTCGTCGAAAAACGCCGTCCACAGATCGTTCACGCCGTTGTGTCGATGGACGTGGTGCGTATATTCGTGCGCCACCAGGAAATTGAGTTGAATGTCAAAAAGCAAATCCCGAAGGCTTTCCGGCTGCAGCGTGCCGGTGTCAAGGCCCAGCAGTTGTTGTACGAGCGTTGACCGGCTGAGACGCCCGGCAAGATCCCAGAGCGACTGGACCATCGGCACAGTGACGGTGATGAACGCGAAGCCATCGTGCTGAAAGGCGTGAGCGTTTTCGGTTCCACAGGTCACGTCGATATAATCGAAATGTAAGGGATCATGTTGCACGCCGCCGGAGGCGTTCGGTCCCTCCAATCCAAGCGCTTCGTTCATCGTCGATTGGACACGCCGCAACAATCGGCGAAGTGATACCGGCTCTACACGGTCAATATCCAACTTGCCGACATATCCCGAACAGCCGCGCTTGTGGCACATATCCGATCTGATATAGCGGTCGAGGATGACCTCCGGCGACATAGTTGAATTTTACCGCCGTGCCTTCGGGACCAGCGGCCGTGAGTGTTTTCATGGCATGGCTCCAGATGTCAGCGTCCTTCGCTTGTGCAAGCCCTAAATCCAGGACGTGTTTGCACTCGGCGCCACGCGCGAAAAGGAAACGGCACAAGTCAATAGGCAGTTGATTGCCGATGAGAAGCGTCAAGACGCGTGCACAACCGGATGATCCGTCTGGTGCGCCGCATACTCGATTGCTGCCAGCATATCTTCACGCTCCATGAATGCGTAGTCGGCCAGGATCTCCTCGATCGAGGCGCCGGCGCTCTGGAGCTCCAGAACATCGCTGACGCGGATCCGAAACCCCGCGAATGCACGGACGATCGCCGCACTTTCCGTCCTCGATCGTGATCCGCTTCAGGCGCTCCAGGTTCATTGGTCCTCAGAACATCCCTACGTTGATTCGATTCTAGCATCCGCCCAGCGCCATTTCGCACAATTCACTGCGCCATGTCGCCCTGCTCCCCGGCATCCCGATGAAAAAGCGTCAACTTCCCGCTGGACGCCAGCGTGCATAATCGCTCACTGGAGGTAGCACGGTATGCCCACTCCTAAGACTATTGCGGTTTTCACCTTAGCTCTACTCATTTGCACCGCCGCCTATGCGGCCGATATCCCAAACTCCGAAACTCTACAGCGGCTACAGGCTGCGTATAGCTACGAGACCAACTCCTTCGAACGCTACCGCGCCTTCGCGGAAAAAGCCGACGCCGACGGCTACCCTGGTTTGGCCACGCTGTTCCGCGCCACTTCGCGCGCCGCGCAGATTCACTACACCAGTTGCATCGACGCCATCCGCGAACTCGGCTACGCGCCGCAGGGCACCGTGGAAACTCCCATCGTGGACTCGACCAGGGAAAATCTCCAGGCCGCTATCAAGAAGACCGAGGCTTTCGATCGCGACAAGCTCTATCCCACCTATATCAAGAGAGCCACGGCGGAAGGCAACCAGCGCGCCGCCAAGACCTTCGACTCAATGCTGCAAGCCGAGGCGCAGAATCTGAGCCTATTCAAGGCCGCGCTGAAAAACCTCGATCCGATGCGAGCCGCAAGCAAGGGCTACTACGTTTGTGCCGCCACAGGCTATGTTACGGCCACCATCGACCCCGCCCACTGCATGGGCAGCGATTGGGAATTGGAGAAGTAGCTAAAATAATAGGTGAATGAGTGACCAGGAGTATCCACTTCCACCGGCGACCTTCGAGTTCCTGATTCTCTCGCTGAAGACACAGACCGAGATGCACCTCGGCCTGATCCACTTCGGCGAAGAGAAGGACCGGCCCGAGCCCGATTTCCGCATCGCGCAACACAGCATCGATCTGCTGGCTATGATCCAGGAGAAGACGCGCGGCAATTGCTCCATCGAAGAGCAGCGCCTGCTGGACAATTCGCTCACCGAGCTGCGCTTCCGCTTCGTGCAGGCCAAGGACCGGCAGAAGCAGACTGCCGAAGCCAAGGTGGAAGAGAACAAAACGGAAGACGCAAAACCCGGCGACACGCAAGAGGAAGGCAAGGCCAGCGCGTAGATGTCCGTGGATTCGCTCAGCATCACCGTGCTCGGATCGGGCACCAGCGTGGGTGTGCCCACCATCGGCTGTCATTGCGCAGTGTGCAGTTCCGCCGACCCGCGCGATCAGCGCCTGCGCCCCTCCATCTATGTCAAGTACGGCGGCCACGGCGTTCTGATCGACACCACGCCCGATTTCCGGCAGCAGGCGTTGCGCGCGCATCTGGAACGAGTAGACGCGATCCTCTTCACCCACTCGCACGCCGACCATATCATGGGCCTCGACGACGTGCGCCCTTTCAATTTCCGGCAGGGCGGCACCATCCCTATCTATGGCTCGCCGGAGACAATGGACAATATCCAGCGCTGCTTCCGCTACATTTTCGACCCACGATTTGCCGAATCTGCTGTACCTCGCCTGGTCACGCACGTTTTCGATGGCTCGCCCATCGAACTGTTCGGCTTGGAATTCGTTCCCATCCGCCTCTGCCACGGCAAGGGCACGGTGCACGGCTTCCGCTTCGGACCGGCCGCCTATCTCACCGATCACAGCGACATACCCGACGAGTCGATGGAGCAGTTGAGCGGGCTGGATGTGCTGTTTCTGGACGCGCTGCGGCATAAGCCTCATCCCACGCATTCCACTGTCGAGCGGTCGCTCGAATCGGTGGAGAAACTTGCGCCCAGGCGGGCGTTCTTCACGCATATTTGCCACGATCTGGGGCACGCCGGCACCGAAGAGACGCTGCCGCCGCACGTGCGCCTGGCTTATGATGGCCTGGAGATCATCGTCAACGGTGCGACGCAATGATCTACCGGAGCCTCGCCGAACTCCCGCCCGACTTCGGACCGTGCGCCATCACCATCGGTAATTTCGACGGTGTTCACTGCGGCCACCAGCAGATCATGCAGCGCGTGGTATCGATCGCGCGGGAACATGGCTGGAAGTCCGCGGTGCTGACCTTCGATCCGCATCCCACCAAACTGGTCGCGCCGGATCGCGCGCCGCATCTGCTCACCACGCCGGAGCAGCGCGCGCGCCTGATGCTCAAGCAGGGAATCGACCAGGTGCTGATTCTGCCCTTCACGCCGGAAATCGCCAGGCTGGCGCCGGAAGAGTTCGTGCGCGAGATCCTGGTGAAGAAACTGCAAGCGCGTGAAGTCCTGGTTGGCGACAATTTCCATTTCGGCCACCGTGCGGCGGGCAGCCCGCGGACCCTGCAAGAACTCGGCCGGACCTATGGATTCGAGACCGAAATCGCCGGCGCCATCACCTGGCGCGGCGTGGTAATTTCGAGCAGCGAGATTCGACGATTGATCGAAGCCGGCGACGTCTCGCGCGCCTGCCGGATGCTGGGCCGCCCCTACGCGCTCGAAGGCGCGGTGGTTCACGGCGCAGGCGTTGGCTCGAAGCAAACCGTGCCGACGTTGAATCTGGATACGCAAGCCGAAGTGCTGCCGAAGACCGGCGTGTATGTCACTCGCACGCGCGATGCCAGCGGCGCGCGGGAGTGGCCGTCCATCACCAATGTCGGCTACCGCCCCACTTTTAGTGGACACAGCTTGACCATCGAAACCTTCTTGCTGAGCGGGTTGCACGGCGCGCCCCCCGAACGGATTGCGGTCGAGTTCCTGCGCTGGGTTCGCGAAGAGCGCAAGTTTCCCGACCCGTCCGCCCTCAAAGCCCAGATCCTGCGCGATGTGTCGCGCGCTCAGGCGTATTTCCGCCGCTTCGGCGAGTTGACCGCATCCGCCCACTAACTGGTAAGTTTCGGATGTGGGGCAGGTTGACAACCTGCAGCGGGTTGGTAACCCGCTTGGTCCAGCGCGATTAACAATCGCGCGCAGGTTGGCAACCTGCCCCACATCCTAGTCGCGGCTAGCAGATTCGCTGGTTTTGAGGCCCCTTCCCAAAGTTCTGAAATCTGAGCGACAATCTAATGGATAGGAGAGCCCATGAGTCTAACCCCAGGTAAAATCCGCCACATGAAGGCGCTGTCCAACAAGAACGGCGTGATCGCCGCTGCCGCCATGGATCAACGCGGCAGCCTCCAAAAGGCCATCGCCGGCGGGAAAGGTGTCCCCCAGGACCAGATCGGCCGGGACATGATGGAAGAGTTCAAGGTGGCGGTGTCGAAAATCCTGACGCCGCACGCCAGCGCGATCCTGCTGGATCCCGAATTTGGGCTGCCCGCCGCGAAAGCCAGGTCGTCCAACGCAGGCCTGCTGCTCGCCTATGAAGAAAGCGGGTACGACAACACCAAGCAGGGCCGTCTGCCGGACCTGTTGCCGACCGTTTCCGCCAAGCGCCTGCTCGATTGGGGCGCGAACGCGGTGAAGATCCTGCTCTACTACAACGCCTTCGACGATCCCAAAGTGAACGACATCAAGCATGCCTTCATCGAACGGATCGGTGCGGAGTGCGTGGCCAACGACGTGCCGTTCTTCCTGGAATTCGTCAGCTACGATCCAAAAGGCGGCGACGAAAAGGGCCTGGAGTTCGCCAAACAGAAACCGAAGCTGGTGACCGGCGCGATGACCGAGTTCTCGAAGCCCCAATACGGTGTGGACGTGCTGAAGGTGGAAGTACCCATCAACCCGGTCTACGTGGAAGGCAGCAGCGTTTACAAGGGACAAAAGGCGTACACGCGTCACGAAGCGCTGGATCACTTCCGGCACGCCGCCGATGTGGCCAAGAAGCCGTTCATTTATCTGAGCGCGGGCGTGAGCAATCCGGTGTTCATCGAAAACCTGAGCATGGCCGCCGAGTCGGGTACGGATTATTCCGGCGTCCTCTGCGGGCGTGCTACCTGGGCCGATGGCGTCCCGATTTACGGCAAGAGCGGCATCAAGGCGCTGGAGGATTGGCTGAACACCGAAGGCGTGAAGAATATCGAAACGGTGAATGGCGCGCTGCAGACGGCGAAGCCGTGGTACCTGAAGGCGGGCGTCAGCCAAGCCGCCTTGGCGTAAAGCCCGTGTGGCGCACGCACTCGTGCGTGCCGTGTTCACACTCTTGTGAACACAAGCTGGAACGGACGCTACCTAGCGTCGGCATGAGTGCTGCTGCACGCACCAGTGCGTGCGCTACAAGACAAATTTTGAACTTTCCCGGCCGCGTGTGCGTCGCATACTAAAGCTATGCCCACTCTCTGGACCGACCTTCGCTATGGCCTCCGCATGCTGGCCGCAAACCCTGGATTCACCGCCATCGCAATTCTCTCGCTCGCCATCGGCATCGGGGCCAACACCGCAACGTTCAGCCTCGCGGACGCAATTTTGCTCCGGCCGCTGCCGGTAGATCGGCCTTCGGAAATCGTTCGCGTCGACAGCACATCGGCAACCACGCCTTATGGCGGAGTCTCCTATCCCGACTACATCGACCTTCGCGATCGGAGCAAAACGCTCCAAGGCCTGATCGCGTATCACGACATTCCGCTCGGGTTTCGGCCCAGCCCGGACGCTCCGGCGCAGGTGAAGCTCGGGCTCGCGGTCAGCACGAACTTTTTCGATGTGCTCGGCGTGAAGCCGGCGCTAGGCCGGTCCTTCAGCGCCGATGAAGACCGGCAGCCTGTGGTTGTTTTGAGCGATTCCACCTGGGAGTCGCAATTCGGACGCGACCGGAACGTGATTGGGCGGCATGTTCAACTGAGCAAAGTAGACTTCACGATTATTGGCGTTGCACCGAAAACATTCACCGGGCTCGACCTCTTCGTGCACGAGAACGGTTACATTCCGCTCGGCATGCAGCAGCAATTAGCCGCGGACGGCAAGACCTCGCTTGAGAAACGCGACAGTCTGAGCCTCGGTGTCTATGGCCGGCTGCAAAGCGGCCGGACTGCTTCCGAAGCGGAGGCCGAGCTGAAAGCGATCGCCGCGAATTTGGAGCGAGCCTATCCGGAAACCAATCGTGGGCGTAGTGTTTCGGCCATGCCCGAATTGCAAGTTCGGATCAGGCAGGATCCCGACAACGCGGTGCAGACTGCGATTCTTCTCTCGATTGCAGGCTTGGTATTGCTGATCGCCTGTGCGAATGTTGCGAGCCTGCTATTATCCCGGGCGCGCGCTCGTTCCCGGGAAATCGCCATCCGGCTGGCTATCGGCGCGAGCCGCGGCCGCTTGCTGCGGCAACTGCTCACGGAAAGTTTGCTGCTCGCGATCGTGGGAGGCGGCGTGGGATTGTTGCTGGCGGTTTTTTGCATGCGATTCTTCGGATCGCTCCGGTTCCCCAGTACGCTTCCAATTTCGATCGTCACCAACCTGGACCTGCGCGTTCTGTTTTTCTGCGCGGCCACGTCGCTCTTGTCCGGTATTGTCTTCGGTGTCGCTCCGGCGCTGCATACGCTGCGAGCCGATTTGACCGCGGCGATCAAGGCCGGCGATTCCGCGCCGTCGAAACGCAGCCGCCGATTCCAAATCCGCAGCGTGCTGGTGGTTGGACAAGTCGCGGTGTCCATGGTCTTGCTGGTGGCCGGCGCGCTGATGGTCAAGGATTTCACCAATCTCGGGCAGGCCAGAAGCGGATTCCGCACCGATCATTTGTTGCTGGCGCCGATGGATCCCGAACTCTCCCGATATCGGGAAGCGCAGGCGCGCCCGTTCTTCCAGCAGCTCGCCGACCGGACTCGGACACTTCCCGGCGTTCGCGCCGTCGCGCTGGGCCAGCATGTGCCGCTGGGAATTACCAGCTCGAAAACAGCTCTTACAGTGGAAGGCTACGAGATGCCAAAGAGCCAGAAAACTCTGTCGGTTCTTTCGAACATCGTTGACGATCACTACCTCGACTTGATGCATATTCCGATGCTGAGCGGCCGTAATTTCGACCGGCACGATACGACTGCAGCGCCACTGGTGGCGATCGTGAACGAAACGATGGCGAAAGAGTACTGGCCCAAGCGCAACGCCATCGGTGGACGTATTCACAAGGACAATCAGACTCTCCAGGTGATCGGAATCGCGAAAGACATCAAGTATCGCGACCTGTCGGAACATCCTCAACCGTTTTTGTACCTGCCGTTCGCTCAGCAATTCACGTCGTTCATGACTCTACATGTCGAAACGGCCGGCGATCCGGCAATATTGGCTGGCCCGGTGATGGCTGAAATCCGGCGTCTCGATCCGGGGATGACCGTGAGCGACGTGCAAACCATGCAGCACTTTTTCACTGAAGGGGCGCTGCTCGGAAACCGGCTGATCACTCAAGTGGTGACCGGGATCGGAGTGCTCGGATTTGTGCTCGCGACCGTCGGACTCTACGGCGTAATTGCTTACTCGGTTAGCCGCCGGACACGTGAAATCGGAATTCGAATGGCCATCGGCGCCGCACCGGAATCCGTGGCGCGAATGGTGCTGCGGCAAGGATTCACGCTCACCGCGATCGGCGTCATCATCGGATTGGCTATGTCGCTCGCCGTCTCGGAATTGCTGACTAATTTGCTGGTAGGCGTGAGCCCGCGCGATCCTTTGGTCTACACCTTCGTGATTCTGCTGCTCGGTGGGATCAGTATGCTGGCGTGTTATGTGCCGGCGCGGCGGGCGGCGCGGGTGGATCCTCTGTTGGCGCTCCGGCAGGATTGAAATCGAAGCCTTCCCAGCGCGCCACTACCACGGTGGCGAGGCAGTTGCCAAGCACATTGATCGCCGTGCGCCCCATATCCATGAGCGCGTCCGCGCCGAAAAGCACCGCGATCCCCGCGATCGGTAGGCCGAAAGAGTGAATTGTTCCGGCGAGGATTACCAGCGCTGCCCTCGGGACTCCCGCTACTCCCTTGCTGGTCAGCATCAAGGTCACCATCATCAGCAATTGCTGGCTGAGCGGCATGTGGATTCCCGCGGCTTGCGCCACGAAGATGGATGCCATGGAAAGATACAGCGTGGTGCCGTCCAGGTTGAAGCTGTAACCGGTGGGCAGCACGAAAGACACGATGTGTTTGGGAACGCCCATCAGCTCCAGGTTCTCGATGGCAGGAGCCAGCGCCGCTTGGCCGCTCGCGGTGGAAAACGCGATCACAAACGGCTCGCGAACCGCCCGAATGAACGGCCGCAGTGGAATGCGAGCGATCAACAACACAGCGCCCAACACCACGACGATGAAAACGATCAGCGCCACATAGAGCGTGATCAGCAGCTTGCCCAGTGCTAACAGAACTCCCGTGCCACTTGCGCCGATAGTATGAGCCATGGCCGCGCCCACGCCCAACGGCGCTAGGTACATCACGTATTTGGTGTACCGGAACATCACCTCGGAAAGCGATTTGCAGAATTCCACAACCGGCGCCGCTTTCAATCCGATGGTGGCGCACGCTGCGCCAAACAGGAAGGCAAACACCACGATCTGCAGCACGTCCCCACGCGCCATGGCATCGATCACGCTGGATGGAAAGGTGTGCTCCAATGTGCTCGACAATGTCGGGTTCACCTTCGCCAATCCCAACTCGGCGGAAGTAAGCTCGAGCTTCATTCCATCGCCCGGCCGCGCGAGATTCACCGCCGCCAAGCCGAGAAACAGTGCGATGGTGGTGACCACTTCAAAATAGATGATCGCTTTGACGCCGATGCGGCCCATGGTCTTCACGCTGCCCGTGCCGGCGATGCCCGCCACCAGCATGCCGAAGATGAGCGGCGCGATGATAGACGCGATCAGGCGCAGGAACACGTTGGCGATCGCCGATACCCAATCGGCTTTGGCGATTTCCGGGTAGAGCGCGCCGAAGGCAACGCCCACTACCATGGCGATGAAGATCCAGGCGGTCAGCGAGATCCGTCTCAACGCTCGCCCCATTTGAGTTTTTGCCGGAGTACGTCGAAGAAAAACATTTTCGGTGGACGGACCAGATGCACGCTGTGCTTCGAGCTCTTCACGATGACCTGATCCTCGTGCATCAGCGGTACGCCAACCTGCCCATCCACCGTCAGAAATGCCTCGTCGTCGCCTGCCAGGCAGATGATCTTGATCGTCATGTTGTCGGGAACAATGACCGGCCGGTTGGTCAGCATGTGCGGGCAAACGGGCGTAATGCACAGTGCGGCTACTGCCGGATACACGATGGGCCCACCGGCCGAGAGTGAATAGGCGGTGGAACCCGTTGGTGTGGAGACAATCAAACCGTCGGCCTTGAAGGTGCTGATGTACTGCTGGTCCACGTGGGTCTCCAGATCGATCATGCGCGCGATCTGCGTTTTGGCGATGACCACATCGTTAAGGGCTTCGTAGGACTGAACAATTTTTCCTTCGCGGACCACATCGCCATGCAGCATGCGGCGCGGTACGACCCGCTGTCGGCCGTCGAGCGCCTTTTCCAATTCCTGATAAAGCTGTTCGAGGGTGATGGCGGTGAGAAAGCCCAGACCGCCGAGATTCACCGGAAACAGCGGGATCACGCGGCCGGCAACTGCGCGCGCCGCGGAGAGCAGCGTTCCATCGCCACCGAGCACGATCACCAGTTGCGTGCCGTCGGGAACATGTTCGCGCGGGAGTGCGTCAGCGCGGTCGAGATAGTGCGCGGTTTCTTCGTCGAGACGCACTTCGATGTTGTGGGCCTGCAACCACGCGACCAGCTCCGTGACCAGAGCCTGCGCATGTGGAATGCCCGGCTTGGACATAATGCCGGCGACTCTAACGTCGGGCATACAACAGAAACTCCTGATTGCCTTCCGCGCCTAGAACGGGCGAGGAAATGATCGCGGTTTCAAAACCGAACTGGCGGACGGCATCGTCGACGCGCCGGCAAGCCTGCTGGTGCAACGCGGGGTCGCGAATAATTCCTCCTTTGCCAACCTGATGGCGTTCCAGTTCGAATTGGGGCTTTACCAGGATAACCATTTCTGCGTTCCCGGTAAGGAACTGTGGCAGGACGGGCAGGATCATGGTGATGGAAATGAAGCTGACGTCGCAGACTGCAAGATGGATCGGCTCGGGAACATCGGCGGGCGTCAGGTAGCGGGCGTTGAGTTGTTCCTTCGATATCACACGTGGATCCGTGCGGAGTTTCCAGTCGAGTTGGGCGGTCCCGGCGTCGATCGAGTAGACGCGCGCCGCGCCGCGCTGCAGCAGGCAGTCGGTGAATCCACCGGTGGATGCGCCTATGTCCAGGCAGGTTTTCCCGGTGGGGTCGATGTGAAAGTGGTCGAGCGCGGCTTCGAGCTTGAGCCCGCCGCGGCCGACGTAGCGCGGTTGATCGAGAAGTTCGATTCGAGCGTCGGGGTCGACGGCATGACCCGCCTTATCGACCTTTTGGCCGTTGACTAAAACCCTCCCGGCAAGGATAAGTGCACGCGCCTTTTCCCGGGAGTCGGCAAGCCCACGCGCCACGAGAAGCTGATCGAGCCGCTGCCGAGTCATGAATGGTAGTGTGTGGGGCAGGCTGGTAGCCTGCAGCGGGTTGGTAACCCGCTTGGTCCAGCGCGATTAACAATCGCTCGCAGGTTACCAACCTGCCCCACAATCGCACTTCCGATTGTACGTGAGCAGGAGCTGTCAGCGGATTCTTAAGTAATGGTCGATGCCTGCGGCGGCTTTGCGCCCTTCTGCTATAGCCCACACCACCAGCGATTGCCCGCGCCGCGTGTCGCCCGCGGCAAAGACACCGGGGATGCTCGACATGTAGTTGGTATCTGTCGCCACGTTCCCGCGTGCATCCAGATTGACGCCCAGTTGTTCCAGTAGTCCGTTCTTTACCGGCCCGGTGAAGCCCATCGCCAGGAGGACCAAGTCCACGCCCAGCTCGAACTCAACTCCCGCGCGGACCCCATGAAGCTTCCGCACATTGCCGCTCTCATCTCCGCTGAACGCCGTAGTGGCGATGCTCCAATCGCGAACGCCGCCTTCTTCGTGCGAGCTTTCCACGCGCAGTTGCAGCGGCCACATCGGCCAAGGCGTCTGGCTGGATCGCTCATCTGGCGGCTTCGCCAGGATCTCAAACTGGTGCACCGACGCCGCCTTCTGGCGATGCGACGTGCCCAGGCAATCCGCGCCCGTATCGCCGCCTCCGAGAATCACCACGCGCTTGCCGGTGGCGAGAATCTGGTTCGGAACATCGTCGCCCGCGCCGCGCTTGTTCTGCTGCGGCAGAAACTCCATGGCGAAGTGAATGCCCTTCAGTTTGCGCCCGGGCACAGGGAGATCGCGCGCCTGCTCCGCGCCTCCAGCCAGCAGAATCGCGTTGAAATCCTCGCGCAGTTCTTCCGCTGGAATCGCGTGGCCAACATGTACGTTGGTGCGAAACTCGATGCCCTCGGCGATCAATTGCTTCAGCCGCCGGTCAAGCACCCACTTCTCCATCTTGAAATCGGGAATGCCGTAGCGCAGCAGTCCGCCGATACGGTCCGATTTTTCAAAGACCGTCACCAGGTGTCCCGCGCGATTCAGTTGCTGTGCAGCGGCGAGGCCCGCGGGCCCGGAACCAATCACCGCGACGCGTTTGCCCGTTCGCTCACGCGGCGGATCGGGCCGAATCCAGCCTTCGCGGAACGCGTGCTCGATGATGTGCTTCTCGATCACCTTGATGCTCACCGGCGGCTCATTGATGCCCAGCACGCACGCAGCTTCACACGGGGCAGGGCAGATTCGGCCGGTGAACTCCGGAAAATTGTTGGTGGCATGCAAAGCGCGCACGGCGTCGCGCCACCTGTCGCGGTAAACGAAATCGTTCCAGTCGGGAATCACGTTGCTCAGCGGACAGCCGGTATGGCAAAAGGGCACGCCGCAATCCATGCAGCGCGCGCCTTGCGTACGAACACTCTCTTCGGGGAATTCCTTGTAGACTTCGAACCAGTCGTTGACCCGCTCGGCGACGGGGCGGCGCTCTGGAACTTCGCGCGTGTACTCGAGGAAGCCTGTAGTCTTAGCCATGGGCCACCTCTGCCGCGGGTTGTGGGATGTGGGTTGTGGGTTGTGGGGCCAGCTTCTTGACCCCCAGCACTCGTTTGTATTCATGCGGGAAAACTTTGACGAACTTGGGCAGAAGTTGAAGCCAGTTTTCCAGAATCCATTTCGCGCGCGCGCTGCCGGTCGCCGCCTCGTGCTTTTCGATCAGGTTGCGGACGGCCTGCTGATCGGCTGGGTCGAACATCGGCTCCAGGTCCACACTGGCCTTGTTGCAAAGCGTGTTCGAGAACTCTCCGGTTTCGTCCAGGACAAAAGCGATTCCGCCGGTCATGCCCGCGGCGAAGTTGCGGCCTGCGCGGCCCAGCACCACCACCATGCCCTTAGTCATGTATTCGCAGCCGTGATCGCCGACCGCTTCCACCACCGCCGTTGCACCGGAGTTGCGCACGGCGAACCGCTCGCCCGCCATGCCGTTGAAATACGCTTCGCCGCTGGTCGCGCCGTAAAGGACCACGTTGCCCACCAGCATGTTTTCTTCCGCCGGATACGTAGAAGTGCGCGGTGGATAAACGATCAGCTTGCCGCCCGAGAGCCCCTTGCCGACGTAATCGTTCGCATCGCCTTCGAGCGTCAGCGTGACTCCCTTCGCCAAAAATGCGCCGAAGCTCTGGCCCGCCGATCCCGTGAACTGGAAGCGAATGGTGTCGTCAGGCAGTCCCTCGGCCCCGTGCCGCCGCGCGATTTCACCGGAGAGCATCGCGCCCACCGTGCGATGCACGTTGCGGATGGGCAGAGCGAGTTCCATCGGCCTGTAGCTCTTGATCGATTCTTCCGCGTGACGAATCAACTCGTAATCCAGCGCCTGTTCCAATCCATGATCCTGCGCGATAGTGCAACGCCGGCCGACCCGGCGCGGAACCTGCGGGTTATAAAGAATGCTGGAAAAATCGAGCCCACGGGCTTTCCAGTGCTCGATGGCGGCGCGCATCTCGATCTTGTCCACGCGCCCGATCATCTCATCGAAAGTCCGGAAGCCGAGCTTCGACATCCACTGCCGCACTTCCTCGGCGATGTAGAAGAAGAAATTGATGACGTTCTCTGGCGTGCCTTGAAACTTTTGCCGCAGCACCGGGTCCTGCGTGGCGATCCCCACCGGGCAGGTGTTGAGATGGCATTTGCGCATCATGATGCAGCCCATAGAGACCAGCGGCGCGGTGGAGAATCCGAATTCTTCCGCGCCCAGCAGTGCAGCGATAGTGACGTCACGGCCGGTTTGCAGCTTGCCATCGGTCTGTACGCGGATGCGGCTGCGCAGATCGTTCATCACCAGCACCTGCTGCGTTTCCGCGAGTCCGAGCTCCCAGGGTATGCCGGCGTGTTTGATCGATGTCAGCGGCGAAGCGCCGGTGCCGCCGTCGTGCCCGCTGATGAGCACCAGATCGGCATGAGCTTTGGCGACGCCCGCCGCGACGGTCCCCACTCCAACCTCTGCCACCAACTTCACCGAAATGCGCGCCTGCGGATTCACGTTTTTCAAATCGTAGATGAGCTGTGCGAGATCCTCGATGGAGTAAATATCGTGATGCGGCGGCGGCGAAATCAGCGGCACGCCGGGTATGGAATGACGCACGCGCGCGATGACCTCATCCACCTTGTGCCCCGGCAACTGGCCGCCCTCGCCCGGCTTCGCTCCCTGCGCGATCTTGATTTGCAACTCGTCGGCGTTCACCAGATAATTCGTGGTGACGCCAAACCGTCCGGAAGCAACTTGCTTGATGGCGCTACGCCGCCAATCGCCATTGGGATCGCGGGCAAAGCGCGCTTCGTCTTCGCCGCCCTCACCGGTGTTCGATCGCCCGCCGATGCGGTTCATGGCGATAGCCAGCGTCTCGTGCGCCTCTTTGGAAATGGACCCGAAGGACATCGCGCCCGTGGCGAAGCGCTTCACAATTTCGCGCGCCGGCTCCACTTCCTCGATCGGCACCGGCTTCTCCGCCAGCTTCAAGTTCATCAGCCCGCGCAACGTACACAACTCGCGGCTGTGACTATCGATAAGCTGCGTGTATTCCTGAAAAGTCGCAAAGCTCGACTGCCGGACGGCATGCTGCAGCTTGCTCACCGTCGCCGGGTTGAACAAATGATATTCGCCGCGCTGACGGTATTGATAATTGCCGCCCGCTTCCAACTCGACACCCGCATCCGATACCGGCTGGAACGCGTGATCATGCTTCATCCTCGCTTCGCGCGCCAACACGTCCAGGCCGACTCCTTCGATGCGCGACGCGGTCCCAGTGAAGTACCGATCGATGAGCGATTTGTTCAACCCAACCGCCTCGAACGCCTGCGCGCCCCGATAGCTCTGCAAAGTGGAAATGCCCATCTTCGAAAAAACTTTAAGCAGTCCCTTATTGACCGCCTTCTTGTAATTCTTGAGCGCCTTCTCGAACGTCGCGCCGCCCGGGAGATTGCCGCGCAGCGCCTGGTCTTCGAGCGTTTCGATGGCCAGATACGGATTCACCGCGCTCGCGCCATAGCCGATGAGCAAACAAAAATGCATCACCTCGCGCGGCTCCCCCGACTCGATGATCAGCGCCACCTGCGTCCGCGATCCTTCACGAACCAGGTGGTTGTGAACCGCCGTCAGCGCCAGTAGGCTAGGGATCGGCGCGTATTCTTCATCGACGCCGCGGTCCGACAAAATCAGCAGCGTATAGCGCGACTTGATGGCCAGCGAAGCGCTACGGCACAAGCCATCCAGCGCGCGCTCCAATTCTTTCTCGCCACCCGCCACGCGGAACAGCATCGGCAGCGTCGAAGCCAGCAAATCGCTAGTGGAAACCCGCCGCAGTTTTTCGAGATCGCGATTGGTCAGCAGCGGATGCGGCAGCTTCAGCGTGTGGCAGTGCTGCGGCGTCTCCTCCAAAATGTTGCGCTCCGTCCCGATGTAGCTGGTCAGCGACATCACCAGTTCCTCGCGGATCGGGTCGATGGCGGGATTGGTCACCTGCGCGAACAACTGCTTGAAGTAGTGGAACAACGGCTGCGGCTGATCGGAAAGGCAGGCCAGCGGCGTGTCGGTCCCCATGGATCCAATCGCTTCTTCTCCCGTCGCCGCCATCGGCGCCATCAGCACGCGGATGTCTTCAGCCGTGTATCCGAAGGCGCGCTGCCGCATGACGATGGAATCGAGGTCCGATTCATAAACGCGCGGCGGCTCCGGCAGCGTGTCCAGCGTGATCTGGTTGTCCTTCAGCCACTCGCCGTAAGGCTGGCGCGCTGCGAAGCGCTGCTTCAATTCGCCGTCAGGAATAATGCGGCCCTCAGTGGTGTCCACCAGGAGCATGCGGCCGGGTTGCAGCCGACCTTTGAACTTCACATCTTCCGGCGGGACATCCAGAACGCCGGTCTCCGACGCCATGATTACTAGGTCGTCGTTCGTCACCAGATAGCGCGCCGGACGCAATCCATTGCGGTCAAGCGTGGCGCCGATCGCGCGCCCATCGGTGAAGGCGACCGCGGCAGGGCCATCCCAAGGCTCCATCAGCGATGCGTGATATTCGTAGAACGCCTTCTTCGCCGCCGGCATGGTGGCGTCGGCATCCCAGGCCTCGGGAATCAGCATGGCCATCACATGCGGCAGGCTGCGTCCGGCGAGCGTGAGCAACTCGACGGCGTTGTCGAGCGACGCCGAATCGCTGCCGCCAGGCTTGATCACCGGCAGAATCTTCTTGAAATCGTCGCCGAACGCCGCCGAAACCAGCACCTTCTCGCGCGCGTGCATCCAGTTCACATTCCCGCGCACCGTGTTGATTTCGCCGTTGTGGCAAAGGTAGCGATACGGATGCGCGAGTTGCCACGACGGAAAAGTATTGGTCGAAAAGCGCTGGTGTACCATGCAGAGCGCGCTGGTGGTCTCGGGATCGCGCAGTTCGTGGTAGAAATCGGCGATCTGCGGTGCCAGCAGCAGCCCCTTATAGATGATGGTCCGCGCCGAAAGCGACGGGATGTAGAAAAAGCTCTTGTCGGGCAGATCCGAAGCGGCAATTTCCGATTCCGCGCGTTTGCGCACAACGTACAGCTTCCGCTCGAGCTCGTCCTCCGTCATTCCAGCCGCGCCGCCGATGAAAATCTGCTCGATATAAGGCTGCGAGGCGCGAGCCACGCGACCAATCGCGTCGGCGTTGACCGGCGTATCGCGCCAGCCGAGCACAGTCAAACCTTCCTCGCGCGTGATCCGCTCCACAATCCCTTCCGCGCGCAGCCGATGCGACGGCTCCACCGGCAGAAACACCATGCCCACGCCGTACTCGCCGGCCGCCGGCAGCGCGAACCCGAGCCCAGCACACTCGCGCGCGAAAAACTGGTGCGGAATCTGAATCAGGATGCCCGCGCCGTCGCCTGTCTCCGCATCGCAACCGCAAGCGCCGCGATGCCGCAGGTTGATGAGAATCTCCAGGCCCTTGCGGATGATTTCGTGCGACCGCTGGCCTTTGATATTGACCACGAAACCAATGCCGCAGGCGTCGTGCTCGTTGCGCGGATCGTAGAGACCCTGCTCGATGGGGAGACCGTCCATAACCGACTATAGCCCGAAATTAGTATAAGTGCAATAGAAATTGTCATTGACAAAAAGAAGCATAGCTAATAGTATTGTAAGCGGATGGACATCGATCATCTCAAGCTTTTCAAGGACATAGCCCATACACGTAGCGTGAGCCGTGGAGCGGTCATGAATGAGGTCAGCCAATCGGCCGCCAGCCAGCACTTGCAGGAACTCGAACGCCAGCTTGGACTTACGTTGCTTGACCGCACCAGCCGTCCGCTGGTAGTCACCGACGCCGGCAAACTGTACCTCGATATGTGCCGGAAAATTCTCCAGAGCCGCGAAGAGTTTCAGGTGTCGATCGAGGAAATGCGCAAAGAGGTGGAGGGCACGGTGCGCGTTGCAGCCATCTACTCGGTCGGGCTCTCGGAGATGTCGCAACTGGAGCACGAGTTCGCGCGCCGCTATCCGCAGGCTCGAGTGGAAGTAGAGTATCTGCGGCCGGAGAAAGTCTACGAAGCGGTGGTGACGGACCGCGCGGACCTGGGCCTGCTCAGCTATCCGGAAAAGACAAAAGACGTCACCGTCCTCGATTGGCGCAAGGAGCAAATGGTGGTGGCCGCATCCCCCTATCACCCGCTCGCACAGAAATCGGAAGTGCGCCCTGAGGATCTGGAGGGACTCGCATTCATCGGGTTCGACGAAGACCTCCCCATCCGCCGCGACATCGACCGCTTCCTGCGCGAACATCACGTGCACGTCAACATCACCCTGCACTTCGATAATTTGCAGATGATCAAGCAGGCTGTGGCCCACGGCTCAGGCGTCAGCATCATGCCGGCGCGGATCATGGCGGAGGAAATCACACAAGGCCGCCTGGTGCCGATTCCAATCGCGAATCTCGAACTATTCCGTCCAGTCGGAATCGTCCATCGCCGCAAAAAGCGTTTCCATCGCGCCGGCCAGGCCTTCCTGGATCTACTCCGCGAACCGCCTGCGGCCGGAACGCCGATCAACTAAACACAACGCCTTTAGTGTTTGCGCACGAACGCCACAGGTTGAGCTACCGTGGGATCGCATTGTGGGGCGGACCCCAGGGCGGACCCCCTGGTCCGCGGCCGACGCCCCCGTCGGCCCGTTCGGGTTTGCGACCATGACGCTGCCTTTAGCACCCTTGGGTTCGCGCGGCGCTGTTCTCTTGAATCGGCGTTCATCGGCGGCTTTTGATTTCGCCCAGGCCCATTTCCGGACTGCAAGCGTTTGCAGTGGACTCTCCCAATCTCGTATACTGCCCATACTTCATCCGAAGGAGTCTGAAACCGTGCGATCCAGTTTTTTGGTGGGTATCCTGTTGTGCGCCGCGAATCTCTACGCGCAAGGCCGTGGCCCCGGAGCCTTTGTACAAGAGAATTTCCGCTTCCGAGCCATGGGCCCCGGCGTCGGCAACCGCATCGCCGCAGCCACCGGCCTTCCCGGCGATCCCTCCACGTATTACGTAGGCGCGGCGTCCGGCGGTGTCTGGAAATCCACCAACGGCGGAACCACCTGGAGCCCCATTTTCGACAGCCAGCCGGTAGCCGCAATCGGCGCGCTGGCCGTAGCTCCCTCCGACCACAAAATAATCTGGGCCGGAACCGGCGAAGCCTGGACCATTCGCGACAGCGACATGATGGGCGACGGCGCGTACAAGTCCACCGACGCTGGACAAACCTGGACCCACATGGGCCTGGACGACACCGGCCGCATCGGCCGCATCATCGTGCATCCCACCAATCCCGACATCGTTTTCGCGTGCGCGCTTGGCCGCGTCACCGGGCCGCAGCAGGAGCGCGGCGTCTATCGCACCACGAATGGCGGCAAAACCTGGGAGCGCGTCCTGTTCGCCGACGCCAACACCGGCTGCTCCGGCCTGGCCATGGATGCGCACAATCCGCGCGTGCTCTTCGCAGGCATGTGGCAGGTGGAGATGCATACCTACGGCATGTTCAGCGGCGGACCGTCCAGCGGCGTCTACGTTTCTCGCGACGGCGGCACCAAGTGGACGCGCATCGAGGGACACGGTATGCCGAAATCGCCAGTGGGCAAAATCGACGTCGCCATCGCGCCGACCAACCTGAGCCGCGTCTACGCGCTGATTCAAACCGCCGATCAAGGCTCGCTCTGGCGATCCGATGATGGCGGCGAAAACTGGACTGTCGCCAGTTGGGCGCGGGCGCTGATCGGTCGCGCCGGATATTACATTCGACTCGCCGTTTCTCCCGCGAACGAGAACGAAGTCCTGGTTGCGAACAGCAGTTTCCATCTCTCCACCGACGGCGGAAAAACTTTCCGTACCGTGCCCTGGGGCGGCGATACGCACGACATTTGGATCGATCCCCTCAACGCCAACCGCATTCTGGTGACGCACGACGGCGGTATGTACATGACCACCGATCACGGCCGCACCTCCACCCGTGTGTCGCTGCCCATCGGCCAGATGTACCACGTCGCCGTGGATAACGACGTACCGTACAAAATCTACGGCAACATGCAGGACGACGGCACCATGCGCGGCCCTAGCAATTCACCGGAAGTCAGCACGTTTGTCGCCAGCGGCGGATTCGGAAGAGGCGGCGGTAACCCACCCGCTCCGAGTCCCGCACCTGCTCCCACACCATCGGCGAATCCAACTACGGGTGGCACAACGCCACCACCTGCACCCGCTGCTCCTCCCGAAGGCGGCGGTGGCGGTGGATTCGGCGGCGGCCGCGGCGGCGCCAGCACTTGGGATCACGCACTCGGCGGTTGCGAATCCGGTTTCACTCTCCCCGATCCCACCGATCCGAATATCGTCTGGGCCTCCTGCTACGGCAACGAAGTGACGCGCTACGACTACACCACCAAACTCGCCCGTTCCGTCAGCCCCTGGCTGCACACGCTGGATTCCGAGCCCGACAAAGCCAAGTATCGCTGCCACTGGACCCCGCCGCTGGCCATCGACCCGTTCGACCACAACACCGTCTACTACGGCTGCCAAGTGATCTTCCGCACTTCGAACGGCGGCACAAGCTGGTCCGTCATTAGCCCCGACCTGTCCACGCAAGATCCCAGCCACAACGTCTCCTCCGGCGGAATCGTCGGCGATAATCTCGGCCAGTTCTACGGCGAAGTAGTCTTCTCCATTGCGCCTTCCGAAATTCAGAAGGGCTTGATCTGGGCCGGCACCAACGACGGCAAACTTTGGTACACGAAGGACGCAGGCGGGCACTGGAACGATGTCACCAAGAACATCTCGGGACTGCCGCCCTGGGGCGTGATCTCCAAAATCGAGCCCTCGCATTTCGACGCCGCTACCGCATATATCGCCGTAGACTTTCACCTGGCCGACAATCGCGATCCTTACCTCTACAAAACCACCGACTTCGGTCAGACCTGGACCAAGATCAGCGGCGGCCTGCCAAAAGGTCCGCTGGCCTACGCCCGCGTGATCGCCGAAAATCCAAACCGCAAGGGCATGCTGTTCGCCGGCACCGGCAACGCCTTGTACTATTCCACCGATGACGGGACAAATTGGAAACAGCTCAAAGATGGACTGCCGCCCGCTCCCGTCTCCTGGATCGTCGTGCAGAAAAATTATCACGATCTCGTGGTCTCCACTTATGGCCGCGGGTTCTACATTCTGGAAGACATCACGCCGCTGGAGGACGCTGCATCGGCCACGGATGCAACCGCGCGTTTCTTCCCGCCGCGCCCCACCTACCGTCTCCTGCGCAACGGCCGTGCGCTGCTCAATTTTTCCCTGAAAGCGCCGGCTAAGGATCCGGTGAAAGCGGAAATCCTGGACGCGAAGGGCGCGGTGATCCGCGAAATCCGCGCTGGCACCGGACAAGCGGGTATCAACCGCATCGCCTGGGATCTGCGTTATGAAGCCCCGCGTCTGGTGGCTCTGCGCACCACGCCGCCCGAAAATCCGCACATCTGGGAAGAGCCTCGTTTCTTGAACGCCACCACCAGGCCTGTCATGCACTGGGGTATCCAGCAGGCCGAGGTCGGCCCCATCGCCGCACCGGGCAAGTACACCGCGCGCTTGACCGTCGACGGCCAGACCTTCACCCAGCCCCTCGAAATCCTGCGGCCGCCGAACAGCCATGGTTCCGACACCGATCTGCAATCCGCCGTCCGCCTGCAAGTGAAGGTTCGCGACGACATCAACTCCGTCTCGGACATGGTGAACCAAATCGAGTGGATGCGCAAACAAGTGGAAGACAGCGGGAAGCCGTTAGCGGGCCAGAAGGCCAAGGCCGCTCTGCTCAAATCAATGGACGCGCTCGACCGCAAAATGCAGGAAGTGGAATACAAGTTGATAACGCGCGAGGATGCGCTCAGCGACGACAAATACTTCACCACTGCCTACAAGCTCTATCTCCAGTTCATCTGGTTGGGCGCCGAAATCGGCACCGGCGGCGGCGACGTAGCCGGCAGCGCGGACTACGGCCCAACAGAAACATCAATCGGCTTGGTTTTCGGCTTAGAAAAAGAACTCGACGCAGTCCGCGCCGAATATCGCACCCTGATGGACAAAGCAATCCCGGCCTACAACAGCTCCCTATCCGGCACCGGCGTAAATCCAATATTGACCACCGCCCCCCCACCAGCAAGAGGCAACCGCGCTCAGTAGCGCACGCACTCATGCGTGCCGCGTTCACACTCGTGTGAACGCTCGGGTTGGAATCGCGGAAAACTTCTATCCCTACGCCTTCGCTCGAATCCGAAACCGGTAAACCAACGCCCCAATCGCCACCGTCGCCGCCGCAATCCCCGAAACCCCCGGCCGCAGCTTCAGCCCCAAGATCGTCATCCAAATCCCGATCACCACAAACACCGCCGGAATCAGCGGATAAGCAAAATTCACCACGCCCAACTTCTGCCAACCCTGCCGCCGCCGGAAGATAAACAACGATGCCACCGACATCACCGCCGAAAAATTGAGCAGCATCCCAATATAAAACAGCAGGTCCAGAAACGGACTCACGGTCATCAGCATGGTGCACAGCCCCTGCGCCACAATCGCGTTCACCGGCGTATGCCACCGCGGATGCACCTTCGCCGCCGCCGAGAAAAACGCGCCGTTCTTGGCCATCGCGTAGTAGACCCGCGGCCCGATCGTGGTCATGGCGTTCACCGTCGCCAATAGCGACAGCAGCATCGCGGCGCTGAAAATCCCCGCCACCGCGGGCCCGAACAAGTGCGTCGCCGCCAGCGCCCCCACCGCCACCACACCCTTCATCGTCTCCAGCGGCACGGCGTAAATGTACAAAACATTCAGCCCGATAAACAGCGCCGCGACCAGCGTGGTTCCGCACGCCAGCGAAAGCGGCAGCGTCCGCGCCGGCTGTTTCAGCTCCTCAGCGACATAAGTCGCGGCGTTCCACCCGCTGTAAGAAAAATAAATGAACAGCAGGCTCAGAAAAAGCTGCGACAGAATCGGCGTCGTCGACGTGCGCGCCGCCGGATGCGAAAAGTTGTCCCAACTCCCGTTCCCAAAAGCGAAGCCGGCCACGATGAAGACAATCACCACCAGAACCTTCATCGACGTCAAAACATTTTGCACCCGCGCCGTGCGCCGAACACCCAGGCAGTTCAGGATCGTGAATGCCGCCACCAGCCAACAAGCGACACCCTGCGCCGGGCCGAGCCTCACTTCCCACGCGCCCGATCCAATAATATGCCGCGCATTCTCCAACTTCAGCGCCGGAAAAAAATGCCCCAGATAATCCGAGAAAGCCAGCGCCGAAGCCGCAATCGGCGCCGAGAATCCCGCGAAGAACGAAACCCAGCCCGTCATGAATCCCCAGGTGGGTCCGAACGCCTGTGTCAGATAAACGTACTCGCCGCCGGAGCTCGGAAAATTCACGCCCAACTCCGAATAGCAAAACGCGCCCGCCAGCGCGCACACTCCGCCGATCGCCCACGCCAGCAATACCCATTTCGCCGAACCCAGCTCCCCCGCCAGGAATCCAGTGGTGGTCAAAACCCCCGACCCGATCATGTTCGAGATGACCAGCGCGGTGGCGCTCATGAGCCCGAGCTGCCGCAGCAGTGTTGTTGTTCGCGGGTTCAAGGAGTTTCCGAGAGTGACAAACTGGACCGCACCAGCGATTGCCCGCCGTCGCACACATACACCGCGCCGGTGATGTACGCCGCCGCGTCCGAACAAAGGAACAGCGCCAGATCGGCAAGCTCGTCCTTGGTTCCGAAGCGCCGTAGCGGCACCTGCAACTCCACCTTGTGCCGGACTTCAGGTGTCGGCGCAAGACGCCGCATTCCCTCGGTCTCATCCGTCGGCCCGGGCGTGATGCAGTTGGCGCGAATTCCTACTGGCCCCCATTCGATGGCTAACGATCGCGTCAGCAGATCGACACCGGCCTTCGCCGCGCAAACGTGCGATTGATAAGCCATCGGAATCGTGGCATGGCTGGCCGAGATGCTGATGACACTCGCCCCAGGTTTTCGCAAGTGCGCGTACGCCGCGCGACACGTATTGAACGTGCCCAGCAGATCGATGTCGATGACCGCCTTGAACGCATTCGCCGACATGCCGAGCACCGGGGCAGGGAAGTTCCCTGCGGCGCCACACACCAGCACGTCGATCTCGCCGAACTGCTCGTGCGCTTTCTGCAGCGCAACTTCCATCGCCGCATAATCCCGCACATCGACAGCAGCAGTAGCCACCGTTCCCCCAGCCGCCGAAATCGTCCCAGCAGCCGCATCGAGTTTCTCCTGCTTCCGCCCAACAATCATCACCCGTGCGCCATGCTGCGCAAAACGCTCTGCCATGCGCTGCCCAATTCCACTACCGCCCCCGGTAACAAATGCGGTTTTCCCCGCAAGAAGCCGGTCACGAAAGACGCTGCTCATCGACCGCACTGTAACATACTCGGAACAACCGCACGCGCAGTTTCTTAGAGTGGCAGGAAAAGTATTTGATTGAGCAAGTCTTCGGCGTCGGCGCATTCCCACACCAACAGCAACTCCTCGATCGCTGCGCCGATACCGAGTCGCTGGGGGATGAGAATCAAGCCGGGCGAAATGCGCGCCCTGGTAAACTCTCGAAAGTGTCCGGGCATGGTATTGACGTCGTGCGAGACCACGACTCTGCCGCCACCTGCGGCGAATGCCAGCACCTCCGGATCGCTCGTTCCCTCCGGTAGCACAACCCGCGAAATTGTGAAGTCGCCCTGGGTTTCGTGCGCAGATGCCGCTGACGATCCCGGGATGAAGGTCGGCGTCTGCCAGAAGGCGGAGCTTCAACTCGACCGGATAGTCCTTTCCTGGCGAGCGCGGCGAACTTTATGCACCATCGCCGCTGGGTTTGCCTGGCGCGCTTCTTCCCAATGCCGCTCTTGCTCTTTCAGGTATTCCTCAATTTCTTGGGGATGATCAAGGGCAAAGGCGATTGCCCCATAGACCTTTGCCAGGGACCCGACCGCCGGGAAGTGCTCCAGGATTGTCTCCGGCGATTCACCTCGGCGGAACGCGTACAAAACACTATCCAAGGATATCCGAGAGCCCGCGACATAATAGCCGCCATTCCGTTGTTCGACATACTCGCTCTTGCTCGGTCCCATTGCGATCCTCGGTCCACCTTCAGTCTATGGCGAAATGAGTGAACCAGGCAAACGTACGCAAGTCAACCGCCCACGTGACGAGTTCCGTTGTACAATCGCGAATGCATTCAGCCCTCATAGACTAGCTGTGCTGCAAAGGAGAGCCAGTTGAGGCTTTGTCCGTCGTGCTCGGCGACTCCGCCCCAAGGTAGCGAGTTCTGCAACAAGTGCGGCGCGCGTCTCGACGGAGCGCCAATCCCTGCCACTGAAACCGTTCACCAGCCGCATAGTCCCACTACTTCCTCCCGAAACATGGACGAAGGCCGCTTCCCACCTGGAACCTTGCTCGCCCAACGCTACCGCATAGTGAGCTTGCTCGGCCGTGGCGGCATGGGCGAGGTCTACCGCGCCAACGATCTGCTGCTGGGCCAGACCGTGGCTCTCAAGTTTCTCCCCGCCGAATGGACATCGCACGAGGAGACGCTAACACGGTTCCGCAACGAAGTGCGCATCGCCCGCCAGATCTCGCATCCCAACGTCTGCCGCGTATACGACATCGGCGAAGCTGA
>DASQGY010000036.1:0-20528 GCA_035632375.1 Bryobacteraceae bacterium
CCTCATCTTCATCCGGTCGGACGATAATCAAATGGACACGCCCGGGCGGCAGGTCCTGCGGCGCTTCAGCGCGGATCTTGTGGTGTTCGTCGATTTCGCCCACTATGCCAATGGCCCGCATACGGTAGGATCTATCTGGATCATATCACGCAGACGTGCCGGCATCGAGAGATCGCGAGGCAAGGTACGGCTCCGTTCTCTCCAGAATGGCCTTGCGCCGGATCCGGTTGGATCGCCGCTCGATCGCGCGTTCTGATACGAAATGCGCACCCCGCGTAGCAAGTGGCCCCGGGGTGGGCAGAAAAGCAAGACGGCGGTTGGAGAGCAAAATCTCCAACCCGCCGGATTTATTTGAAATGTGAAAGAAAACTTGGTCGGGGCGAGTGGATTCGAACCACCGACCTCCTGGTCCCGAACCAGGCGCTCTAGCCAAGCTGAGACACGCCTGAAGAATCTGTAGCTTAACATCGGGAACAGCGAAACGACCTTCTAACAAGCTAGGGCGGCTATGCTCAGCGCGGTGTAGCCGCAATGTCGGACCCGGCCGCAGGCTCTAATCTGCCACAGCCAGAATCTTTGCGAGATTCCCGGCAAACGGCCACTATCGGTAGTGATCTCCAGTGTCCAGTCGTGTCTCGCCGCGGTGGATGCCGGCGTGGCCGCCTGCCTGTTGCCGGCCGCCCTGGCGATCCTGTTGAGCGGGTTGGACGATTTGGCGCTGAATGCCATTTGCCTGTGGGCCTGGCTGAAGGAGCGGTTGCGCGGTGCACCGCGAATGGAGCCGGGTGGGCTAGCGCCCGAGAAAAGCATCGCGATCTTTGTGCCACTGTGGCACGAGCATGCCGTGATCGCCGGGATGGTGGAGCACAACGTCTCCGCCATCGATTACGAGAACTATAATTTCTTCATCGGCGCGTATCCGAACGACGACCTGACGCTGGACGCCGTTCGCGAATTGGAAGCGCGATATCCGCATGTCCACCTGGCGGTCTGCCCTCACGACGGGCCCACCTCAAAAGCCGACTGCCTGAACTGGATCTATCAACGCATGCTGCTGTTCGAGGAGCAGCACGCCGTTCATTTCGACATCGTGGTTACGCACGATGCCGAAGACCTGATCCATCCCGAAGCGTTGCCTCGCATCAACGCTTACTCGGACCATTTCGACATGGTGCAGATTCCCGTGCTGCCGCTGCCAACGCCGCTGCGCCACCTGGTCCACGGAACCTATTGCGACGAGTTCGCGGAGTGGCAGATCAAGGACATGCGGGCGCGGCAGATCCTCGGCAGTTTTATTCCCTCGAACGGCGTTGGGACCGGGTACAAGCGCGAGGCGCTGGAGAAACTTGCGACCGCCGATCACAACCTGATCTTCGAACCCGCGTGCCTGACCGAGGATTATGAGAACGGTTTACGGCTGCACCGGATGGGCTGTGCGCAGGTCTTCATGCCCGTGACTCGATCGCACGGGAGTTTCGTGGCCACGCGGGAGTTTTTTCCCAAGACCGTGCACAGCGCCATCCGGCAGCGGACGCGTTGGATCATGGGTATCGGCTTGCAGACCTGGGAACGCTACGGTTGGCGTGGCAGCGCGGCGCAAGTCTATTGGTTCTGGCGCGACCGCAAGGGATTGTTCGGAAATCCGCTCAGCTTGTTTACCAACGTGCTCTTCGCCTATGGCGCGCTTACCTGGGTGTTTGCGAAGCTTGGCGGACATCCCTGGGGGCTCTCGCGGCAGAGCCTGCATCCGGGACTGCTGGCGATCACGCTGCTGCTGCAAACGATTCAGACCGCTATCAGGATGGGATGCACCGGGCGGCTATACGGCGCTGTGTTTGCGCTCGGTGTCCCGCTGCGGACGCTCTGCTCGAACTGGATCAATTCGGTGGCGACCCTCAAGGCAGTGTACGGCTACCTTAGCGCGCGGCTTCGTCACGAGCCGCTGGTGTGGCTGAAGACCGAGCACGCCTATCCCACGCGCAACGCGCTGGTGGAACACAAGCGAAAACTCGGCGAGATCCTGGTCGGGGCGGGTTACATGGAAGAGTCCGATTTGCGCCAAGCGCTTGATCGTCAGCCCGCTGGTGTGCGGCTGGGCGAGTATTTGATAACACTTGGCAAGATCGTAGAGGAGGATTTGTACGAAGCGCTGAGCTTGCAGCAAGGTTTACCTTCCGGCCGGCTGGAGCCGCGCGCCGTGAGTGCGAATGTCGCTCGCGCGCTGCCCCGCCACGTGGTGCGCGACTGGCGAGTGGTTCCGTTTCGCATCGCCACGGGAAGCCTGTTTCTAGCGAGCCCCGAGATCCCTACCGATGAACTGAGCCGCACCTTGCGCGGCTTTACGCGGCTGTCGTTGCGATTCCACCTGGTAACGCCCGGCAACTTTGAGGAATTGACCGCCGCTTTGCTGTAGTTTGCCGGCTGGTCCACAGGCTAAAGCCTGTGCTACCAGGCACTGTCGAGTGGTTGACTAGGTAGCACAGGCTTTAGCCTGTGAGTTTTGGAGATGTTGACGTCCGAGGCGCGCCCACACATCCGATCGGCTGGCCCTTGGTGATCGGCGGCGTGGCGACGATGTACAGCACCTTCCCATCCAGCGGCGATTGCACTTCCGCAATCTGCTTCCCGAAAAAGTCCGTGATGTGCGCCAGCACGGCGCCCGCCCTCACCGTTTGATCGGGCTCGACATGCGGATACATGATTCCAGTTTCGGGGCTGGTTATGACTTCAGCCGGATCGAGATAAACTGCCCGTGCGAGCGGCGCCGGTCCGCCCTCGAGCATTTTCAATTCACGCAGCACGCCGTGCACACCGGCCACAAGCTGCGCGACGCATTTGGGATCGGTGCCGCCCAGATAACCGCTCTCGATGGTGGCCGCGGGCTTCCCGCGCGTGATCGCTGTAGTCGAACAATAGAGCGATCGCGCCGGATCCGTTGGCCGGTTCCGGTCGACCACGATGTGATCGATACCAAACGCCAGCACCAGCCGGGCGATGGCAGTATCCATCTCCTCGCGGCCGGTGACCATCTGGTACACATAAGGCCGCAGCCACTCGTTGCCATCGCCGCAGTGTAGGTCCAGGACGTAGTCCGCTTTCTCGATTACCTCGGTGGTGATGGCGTAGGCGATACGCTCCGACACAGTGCCATCGGTGCGGCCGGGATAAACGCGATTGAGATTCTTGCCGTCGATCGGACTGAAGTAAACGGTGCGCCCCAGAAACGACGGCATGTTCGCCACGTGCACCATCATCACGGTACCGCTGAGCTTCGCGGGATCGATTTGGGAACGAAGCTGCTGCAGCGCGAGAATGGGCGGATATTCGTAACCGTGATTGCCGGCAATCAGCGCCAGCACGGGACCCGGCCGCGCGCCTTGGATGGTGGTGATTGGAATCTCGGTGCCCGAATCCACGCCGGCGGGCACTTCAAGAATTCGCGACTCGATTTGCGCCATAGACATCTGCCATGGTTGCACACTCGGCCCAGCAAAGTTGTCTCCTGCAACGCCGCTGAGGTATAACAGGTGGTCATGAAAAAGTACCTTGCGGAGTTCCTCGGCACTTTCGCTCTTGCTCTGGCGGTCGGGCTGTCGCTCACCGGCAAGTTCCCCGTTCCCACGCCCGTCATCGCGGGGCTTACGCTGGGTATTTGCGTTTATACCCTGGGCGCGATTTCCGGGACGCATATCAATCCCGCCATCACCATCGGCCTCTTGGCGATCGGTAAGATCAACGTCAAGGATGCTGCTTTGTATCTGGTGGCTCAATTCGCGGGCGGCGGAGCGGCGTACTTCCTCACCGCCGTGATCCTGGGAAGCCACCCGCCGGTTGCGGCCGTGGACAGTGTCGCTGTTTTCGGAGCGGAAGCGCTGGGCACGTTCTGGCTGGCGGTCGGCGTCGGATCGGTAGTGTTGGGAAAAGCGCCCGCCGCGGCAGCCGGACTCACCATCGGCGGTTCGCTATTGTTGGGCATCTCCTTCGCCGCTCCGATCTCCAACGGCGTGCTGAACCCGGCCGTCGCACTGGGCATCGGCTCTTTCTCGCTGATGTACGTACTGGGCCCGATCGTCGGCGCGGCCGTCGCGATGCTGCTCTACAAGTTCACAGCCAGCGAGTAATCGCCGGAGCTACTCATCGCGGAGTGCTTGCAGAGGATCGATTCCGCTCGCCCGCAGCGCGGGAATCAGACTGGCTAGAAACGCCACGCCGATCAGCAGTATGATGACGCCAGCGAATACGAACGGATCAGTGGAGCTGACCTCGAACAGTTGGCTCTTCAGCACGCGGGTCAACACCATTGCGCCGCCGGTCCCGAGCAAGACACCAATTGCCGATAGGACCGTCCCCTCGCCGACCACCAGCCGCAAGATGTGGCCGCCGCGCGCGCCGATAGCCATGCGGACTCCGATTTCATGCGTGCGTTGCACCACCGCATAGGCCAGAACGCCGTATGTTCCGACGGCCGCGAGAAGAACGGCCAGCGCCGCGAAAATGCTGAGCAGTTGCATCGAGAACCGGCGGTCGCCGACGGAGCGGTTGACGATCTCCTCCATGGACCGTATGTCTGCAACCGGCAGGTCCTGGTCCATAGCCAACACTTCGCGACGGACGGCGTTAGTAGACTGCAGAGGGTCGCCCGAAGTTCGCAGCACCAGGGTCATTGCACCCCGGGGCCGCTGGAGATAAGACTGATAGATTTGCCGCGTGTTGACGGTATCGCGTCCGTACTGTTTCGTATCGCCCACGACGCCGACGATTTCGGCAACGGGATTCCCGGGTTCATAGCTGATTTGGATGCGTTTGCCGATCGGGTTCTCGCCTGGGAAGAGTTTGGCAGCGCCCCTCTCGTTGATAATCACCGTGCGCGGACCCGTTGCGTTATCGCGATCCGTGAACAGGTGGCCCTGGCGCAGAGGAATGTGCAGCGCCTCGAAGTAGCTGCCACTCGCGCTGTAGAAGTTGAATCCGAAGCCTTCCCCCTGCGCGGTGTGTCCTTCTTTATATATCGTGAAGATCGTGTCGTCCAGGAATGGCAGCGAACCGACCGTCGCGGCGGTGCGAATTCCGGGCACTTGGCTTAAACGCGCGAGCAAGCGCTGGAAGAACATCGCACGCTGTTGTGGCGACTGATAGCGGGTATCGGGCAGCGATACCGACATGGTCAGAACCTTGTTCGGATCGAGTCCAATGTCCACTCCCTGCAGCCGGAGGAAGCTCTTCAGCAGCAGCCCAGCACCAATCAGCAGAAGCACCGCGAGGGCTGTTTCAGCGATCACCAGCAGCCCGCGAGTTCGGGTGCGCGCGTCGGATTGTCCGGTTTTCCCGCCAGCTTTCAAAGCATCGTTCAGGTCGACGCGAGAAATCTGGAGCGCCGGCGCGAGGGCGAATGCGAATACGGTTAGCAGCATGACGCCGAAGCTGAAGAGCAGGCTGTAGGCGTCGATACGGGCTTCATTCAACCGCGGAACACTGCCCGGGGCGGAGACGATGATCGCCCGGATGGCCAATTGCGCCAATGCCAATCCGGCGGCGGTACCCAGCAGGGCCAGCAAGAAACCTTCGGTCATCAGTTGCCGCAGCAGTCGCCAACGCCCCGCGCCCAACGCGGTGCGAATGGAAATCTCCTTCTTCCGGGCAGCGGAACGAGCCAGCAGCAGATTGGCGACATTCGCGCAACCGATCAGCAGAACCAGTCCAACCGCGCCGGCCAGCACCCACAGAGAAGTGCGAACGCTGCCCACGGTGTCGTCGATCAGCGGAGTCAGCCGGATTCCCCAGCCTTTGTCGTCCTCGGGGAACTGCTGTTCCAGGCGGCGCGACAGCGAGTCCATTTCCGAACGCGCCTGTTGCAGGGACACGCCAGGACGCAGCCGGGCGATGGCCGAGATGTAGTGCGCGCCCCGTGCGGCCCGATCCCTCTGGTTGAAGGCCATCGGCACCCACACATCGGCGTTCAGCGGGTAGCGAAATCCTGCCGGCATGATTCCGATCAACGTGTACGGCTCTCCGTCTAGCACCAAAGTTTTGCCGAGCGCGGGCTGGCCGCCGAAGCGATCCTGCCACATGCCGTAGCCGATGATGGCCACGTGGCTCTTCGAAGTCTCGTCCTTCTCCGGCAGGAAAGAGCGGCCCTGCACAGGTTCAACGCCCAGGAGTTGGAATGTGTTGGCCGTAACTTTGGCCGCTCGAACGCGAGCCGGTTCTCCGCTGCCGGTCAGATTGAGAGCCGCGCCGCGGAAGGCCGCCAAGTCGATACTCTTGCTGGAAGCCCGCCAGTCGATAAAGTTCGCCGGCGCGATCGAGAATTGCCCGCCACCCGGCGGGATGTCGCGCACCTGGACCAGACGATCCGGTTCGGCAAACGGAAGCGGCCGGAGCAGGATGCCATTGACGATGCTGAAAATGGCGATATTTGCTCCGGTGGCCAGCGCCAGGGTGATCACGGCTGCGGCTGTAAATCCCGGATTCTTGCGAAGCATTCGCAGGGCGTACAACAGGTCCATGGAAAGCGTCTCCTTTGGGAACAGTCTTCTGCTAGACAGCAGACGGCAAAAGAGAGCGCCGGTTGGCGAGAATCCGAATTATTCCGCCACCAGCAGTTGAATCCGCGAACCCTCCGGGCCTCCGAAGTACACCCGCTCGAACGCCTTCACGAAATCGGTGGACAGCGCCTTAGGAATGTCCATGAACTTCTGCGGGTTGCGGTCCGTCAGCGGAAACCACGAGCTTTGGATCTGCACCATGATGCGATGCCCCTCTCGAAACGTATGCGCGACATCGGGCATGCGGAAGGTAATGCGATCCGGCTTGCCGGGCTCGAACGCAACCGGCCGCTCGAAGCTTTTGCGGAATTTTCCACGAAAAGGTTCACCACGCACGAGCTGCTGATAGCCGCCCATCTTGATGGTGTTGGCCGGTTCGACGCGAGGCGGAGCGCCCGGTGCGGCCGGTGGCGCGGGCGGCGAGTTGTAATCCGGATAATCGCCGGGATAGACATCGATTAGCTTCACCACGAAGTCGGAATCGGTTCCCGTGGTTGCCACTTTCAGGTCCACGGAAATCGGACCGAAAACTGAGACGTCACGATCGAGCGGCGCAGTCTTGTATACCAGCACGTCCGGACGGGTTGCGGCGAAGCGCTGATCTTCGGTCATGTAATCGGGACGCATGCCCATCACGATGTGCGCGACATACGGCACCGGCTTGTTCGGATCGGCCAGATACTCGTCGTAAGCCGCCTTCTCCGGCTGCTGCCAGGCGAGCTGGCCCTTGTCATTCAGAAACAGCGTCTTCGGCTTGGCGATCCTCGGCGGCCAGACGTCGAACTGCCGCCACTGGTTGGTGCCGGTCTCGAAGATCCAGGCCTTCGGAAATCTTCCGTCGCCCTTGCCCTTGAGATGGTAGAGAAAGAATGGGAACTCGATCCGCTCCCGGAAGTACGCGCCGGTTTTCGATCCGAAATTAACGTTGCCCACGCGATCGCCGTCGCCGCGCGCGAACCCGCCGTGCGTCCAGGGACCCATCACCAGCATGTCCACCCGCGGAGGCGTGTTCTTCTCCATGAACTCGTGCTGCCGCAGAGGCCCCTGCAAATCCTGATTGTCGAACCAGCCGCCCACCAACATCACCGCGGGCTTGATGCCCTTCAGATATTTCCAGATGGCTCGCGATTGCCACATCTCGTCGTAGGTGGTGTGCTCCAGATTCAGCGTCCAATACGGTTGTGTGTGCTTGAAGTATTTCTCGTCGGCGTTCGCCAGGCTGCCAAGATTCAGATAGAATTCGTAGCCATCAGGCGTGCCGTAATCCATACGCAACGTCTCGGGCGGCGGCGCCGGATCGCCTGCGCGAGGCCGGAAGCCCTGGTAGAAGCTGAAGCGATGGGCCAGCATGAACGCGCCGTTGTGATACGAATCGTCGCCGAGATAATAGTCGGTCACCGGCGCTTGCGGTGAAACGGCAACCAGCGCGGAGTGCGCGTCGATCATGCCCGCCGTCGTGTAGAACCCCGGCGCGGAAATCCCCCACATCCCGACTTTGGGAACGCAACCGGGAAGATTCTTCACCAGCCAGTCGATGGTGTCGTAAGTGTCCGTGCTTTCGTCGGTATCCTTCGGCCCTTTCTTGACCGGCTTGTGCGGGCGAAGAATGGTGAAGTCGCCCTCGCTCATGAACCGGCCGCGCACGTCCTGATAAACGAAGATGAATTTCTCCCGCGCAAAGGCGATGGACGGACCGAGGTTTTCGCGGTACTGATCGACGCCATACGGCCGAACGTTATACGGAGTGCGCGTCATCATGATGGGATACGTTTTGCCGTCGGTGAAAACATCCTTCGGAATATAGACCGAGGTGAACAGCTTCACGCCGTCGCGCATGGCGATGCGGTACTCGAACTTCGAATAGTTCTCGCGAACGAAGGCGGCTCCCGGATTGGCGGGCGCCGCGGCCGGCGGGGCCTGCGAGTGACTCAGTTGCGAAGCAAACAGCAGCAGCGGAAGTATTTTGCGCATTTGACCTGTGATTGTAACCCAGCAGGTCGCGAAAAACCTTCCACAGACTTGACAAGTTACCGAAAAAATTTGTCAGCAAGTGGTATCACAGGCTCTAGCCTGTGAATCCTGGTGCCAAAACGCACAGAATAAGGTCTGTGCTTCACCGGCTAAATCGACCGAGCGGCCAGCTTATTCCTTCCGCCGGAACTCCACCGTGATCGTGGTCGCTGTCTCCACCGGCTGGCCGTTCAAAAGCGACGGCTGATAGCGCCACAGCTTCACGCTGTCCAAAGCAGCCTGGGCAAATCGCGGA
The DNA here is from genome assembly GCA_035632375.1 of Bryobacteraceae bacterium. Classification (GTDB taxonomy): domain Bacteria; phylum Acidobacteriota; class Terriglobia; order Bryobacterales; family Bryobacteraceae; genus Palsa-89. The sequence goes on from DASQGY010000036.1 coordinate 8,812, forward strand.
TCGATCTCGGTATTGAGCACGTGCGGATTAAGCGGCACACCGTCGCGCGAAATCACGGCCCGGATTACTACCACGCCTTCGATGCCTTGCCGCTCCAGTTCCGGCGGGTAAACTGGCGGGACTCTAGCCACCAGGCGCACCGCCTGCACACTCCCTCCCACCCGGATGCGAACCGGTTTCTGCGGGACCCCGCCGGGCACCCCACCAGGCACACCGCTGGAGATGCCGCCAACGACACCTCCGGAGACGCCGCCGCTAACGATCTCGCGCTCGTCGACTTGGCCCAGATCGAGCACGGCATCGATGCGCGCCTGTTTGCCCGCCTCAACTTCCGTCTCGATCGTTCTCAGGGCGAACCCAGGCATGGCGAATTCCAATCGGTAGCGGCCGGGCGGCAGCGATGACAACCGGTAGGCGCCGGCCTCATCCGTGTGCGTCACAATTGCGATTGCTCCGCTCTGGTTGCGCGCACTGATGACGCAACTCACCGGTATGCGTGCTCCGCTGGGGTCTTCCACGGTACCGGACACCGATCCGCCGTCCGGCGCGGCTGTGCCCGATTGCGGCTTCGCGCGACTGGTCTGCGCCTGGGCGAGCAACAGCGTCGGCTTCTTCCGCGCCAGATCGGTCGAAGGAGGCGTTACGGCTGTGGATTTTTCCACCGACGTGGCGGCCGGGCTCTCCGGCCGAGCCTGCGTGTGGCCCACGGCGCCGGCCACGAATATCGTGGACACTACCGCGCAGGCCACCGCCAAGCAAACTGTGCGCGCACGTGACATCCCTTGTGTCAGGCCCTCCTCAAGAATCCTGCGGATGCGCTGCGGCAGGGATGCTCCGGGCATGGCCATTCCAACAACGCTGATCCTCGCACCGGTTAGCTGCACCGTCCGCGCCATTTCCAGAAGGTATTCGGAATACTGCAGCGGATCGTGACCACCAGCCAGCACCGCAGCGTCGCAAGCCTCTTCAGCCAGCGTGGAAAGCCGCCGCTCCAGCCACCAGGCGAGCGGATGGAACCAGAAGATCGCGCGATTCAGCAGCGCCAGCCACTGCACCAGTGGATCGCGCCGGCGGGCGTGCTCGCCCTCATGCGTCAACACGGCGTTCAGTTGCGCTGGCGGCCATCCCTGCCAACGTTCCGGCAGGATGACGGCGGGTTTCAGCCAGCCGACGGTGATTGGCGCAGCGCACGCATCGCTAGTCAGTCGACCGTCCCGATTCGCGGCACGTCGAATCAGCAACAAAGCGCGCACCGTCCCAATGGCCAAGCGTGCCAGCAGAACACAGAATCCCAACAGGTATGCGGAAATCAAAATGCTCCGCCAGGTCCAGGGCGAACTCGATGGCTTGATAGTCCCCGCAGGCAGTACGGGCTGCGCGACGGTCTCCACCGCAAGTAGGGTTTGACTTACGGCCGGAGTTGTCGCCGGATTCAGAACGCGCAACACAGCCCTTGGCCCCCAAGCCGTCCAGCCTGGCAACACCAACATCAATACCACCACGCTCGCCCAAACGCTATGCCGCACGCGCGCGGCCTTCACCCGCAGCAGGTATAAAACCACGGCACTGCAGATAGCGATCAGAGTGGCTCGGACCACGCATTCCAAAATCAGATTTTGCATCACTTGCCTCCTTGCTTCCGGCTTCGGACGAATCCCTCCAGCCGGTCCATTTCACTTTTGCTCAATACCTTGGCATCCACCATGCCGCTCACCAGTTCCTCCACCGATCCTTGGCAGAAGCGGTCGATGATGTGCCGCACCGCATGAGCGGCCAAACTTCGCGCCGGCTCCGCCGCACGGTATACATAAGCCCGCCCTTTCTCTTCATGCCGCAAATAGCCCTTCTGCTCCAGCCGCCGCAGCAACGTGCGGATGGACGTTTCCTTAATACTGCGCTTGCGGGATACAGTCTGATGGACCGCCTCTACAGTACAAGGTTCCGCGTCCCAAACGGCCTGCATCACTTGGTTCTCCAGGTCGGTGAGCGGCGATCGCACGCGAATGCCCGATCCAGCACGCTTTGTCATGGTACAACTTGTACCACTAAAACAAAATCAAGTCAACCCCCACGGCGTGGTATTCTAACCGGAGCGCAATGACGATCGCGCCGGCTTTCTTTGGAGGAACAAGATTAGAATGAGGAACGCTTCACTGTTGCTTCCAACCGCAATTGGGTTACTGAGCTTTGTCGCTCCGGCATTTGCCGGAACGACGGGATTAGCACCGGAGCCGAGCACCGTTATCCTCGCTGGAGCAGGATTGGGCGCCCTGATTCTGTACCAGCGCCACCGGCGCAAAAAAAAGTAGAGTTGGCTGCACGGCGTGGTATTCTAAGCTGCAATGTAGTGCTGATCGCACCGGCTTTCTTTGGAGGAACAAGATGAAGAACGATTCCCTGTTGCTTCTAACCGCAATCGGGCTATTGACTGTTGTATCCCCGGCATTTGCCGGAGGCGGTGTGACCCCGGAACCGAGCACTATTATCCTGGCCGGCGCCGGACTGGGTGCCCTGATTCTGTACCAGCGCCACCGGCGCGACAAAAAGTAGAGTTGGCTGCGACGTTTTTTCCGGCAGCCATCTCCTGGGCAAAACTCCTGGGTAATCCGCAAGCCGGCGTCCTGGTGGTGTCTTTCCTGGTAGTGGCCCTCTGGGAAACCTTCCGGCCGCGTCGCGCATTGTCTACTCCAACCGGACGACGATGGGCCAATAACGCCATGCTCGGCCTGCTGGTGAATTCGCCGGCGAATTGGATATACCCCGCGACGGCGGTGGCGGTTGCCGTGGCGGTCAGCGGCAGCAGTTATGGATTGTTGAATCGCCCGTGGCTTCCCTTTTGGCTGCGATGCATTGCCAGCTTCCTGCTGCTCGACCTGATGCGCTACGTGCAGCATCGCCTCTACCACGCGATCCCTCTCTTGTGGCGCATCCATCGCGTTCATCATTCCGATCCGGATTTGGATTGCTCCAGCGGCTTTTTGTTTCATCCCGGAGAATATCTGCTGACGCAAGGAAGCTATCTCGCGGTGGTCGCCATCCTCGCGCCGCCGCCCGTAGCTGTCGCAGCCCTGGAGTTCATCGTCATCGCACAAAACGTCTTTACGCACGGCAACATCTCATTTCCTTTGCCCGTCGACATGCTGTTGCGGCGCGTGTGGATCACCCCCGACATGCATCGCATTCATCATTCCAGCGAGGTTCCGGAACAAAACACCAATTTCGGAACTGTCTTCCCCTGGTGGGACCTGCTGTTCCGAACCTACCTCCGGGACCCGGCCGCGGGACAACACGCGATGACGGTCGGTTTGCGCGAACTTCAGGGTCAACGAAGCCTCAACATCTTTCGCATGCTAGCCCTCCCGTTCCGCAACCGGCTCTGAGCACAACATCGAAATGGAGACCGAAAACTCTCCGTCCACGCATCCAACCCACGGACCCGCATTCAACCCCCTAGCCGAGCCACGACTACAAGGAGCGGTCCGCCCGCAGCGCGTGTCCATACCAAACTAGGATCGCTGCCTCGTGCGCAGTGATTGTCTCCCGCGTTTTTTCCCGCGTGGTGCGCTTGCACATCAAACAAGTTTCGAGCGCACTGCCAGGATTTGCAGTGGTGACAGCAAGCTACTTACCGGCCGCCGCCTGTTCCACCAGCTTCTGAATCGACGGCACAATCGCGATCAAGAGCTCCAGCCGCAGTTTCTTCGCGCCATCCAGATACTTGCGCTGCTCCTCGACCCACGCCTCCGGCGGCCGCTTCTTCCGCTCGATGAAATCCAAAGCCTGCAGCCCAACCGACCCAAGCTGGCTCAAATCCCTGGACACCGGAACATCTTCCGCCAGTAAGGCCGACTTCTCCAGGATCGGCCGCAACCGCCTATCGTTATCGCGCCACAACGTCAGCCGCGCACGGATCTGCACGCGATCCTGCATCTCTACCAGCGACGCGAACTCGCGCGCCACCACGCTGTCCGGACGCGCCGCGTCCACCAGCCGATTCAATGGATACTGCTGCGTATACTTGTGCGTTCTGATGCGCGGATCGAGCGGCGCAGGCTCCAGCACATCGGCCAGCGTCTTCAACGGCTCCACCGGATCGCTGCCGGCCAGCCGCTCCAGCATCTTGTGGTGATTCGAATTGTGCGTCAGTCCCAGAAAATCCAGATTGCGGCTCACCACCTCCAGCCGGCGGTACATGGATGTGACGTCCTTCAGTTCCTGCGGCGACCAAAATCGCTCGGCAATCGCCGCCGTTCGCGGCCAGATTCGCGAATCGACATTTTCCGCGCTGACATATTCCGCCCACATGCATACCTCACCACCGAGGATGCGCGACTTCTCGTCATCGGTCAGGCTGGCCGATTCCTTCTCCATCGGGTCTCTCATGTACAACACCGCAGCAGGTTCAATGTGATCCAGATAGTAACCGGAGGAAAGAAGCCCGGAGTATCCCAGGCGCGCCGCTTTCGCCAGCGAATCCTGTCCTTGCCAGGATTGAATCACGATGTCCTTCGGAAGATCGGGATTCAAAATCTCATCCCAGCCTTCCATGCGTTTTCCGTGCTTCACCACTATCGCCTGAATGCGCTTGTTGAAATACGCCTGCAGCTCGTGGTTATCCTTCAAATGATGCTGCCGGCGGAACGCCTGCACGCGCGCGCTCTTGTTCCACTGCTTTCCATTCACTTCGTCGCCGCCGATATGGAAAAACTGGTCCGGAAACAGCGCCGCCATCTCGCCGATGAAACTGTCCAGAAATTGATAAGTGGCTTCTCGCGTCGGATCCATGGTGGGGTCGAACACGCCCCATTTGCGCTCGATCTGATAAGGCCCCGGCGCGCTGGCCAGCAGCGGATATCCCACCAACCAACTGGTGGAGTGACCGGGAATGTCGAACTCGGGAACTACACGGATACCGCGGTCGCGCGCGTACGCGATTACTTCGCGCACCTGCGCCTGTGTATAGAAGTGGCCATCGGAGCCCTTGCCCTGCAGCTTCGGAGAACGTTTACTCTCGATGCGAAAACCCTGATCGTCGGACAGGTGCCAGTGAAACACGTTGAGTTTCACCGCGGCCATCCCGTCCAGATTGCGCTTCACCACTTCGATGGGCATCCAGTGGCGCGAAACATCCATGTGCAGCCCGCGCCAGGGAAACCGCGGCTTGTCTTCGATGACCACGGCGGGCGCGGCGAAACCCTTCGGCCCGGCTTCCACCAGTTGAAGAAACGTCTCCATGCCGTGCAGGACGCCCAGCGGATTCGCTGCACTGAGCTTCGCCTGTTTCTCCGTCACCTCCAGCCGATAGCTTTCGTCTTCGCCGAGCTTCTGCACCAGATCGCCGGCGCGTTCGCAATGGATCTCCATCGTCGCCTGCGACGGATCGGCGGAGAGCTCGGCCGCGAGCGGAATCCCCGTCTTAAGCGACAGGTGCGCGATCATTCTCGCCGCGGCAGCGCGCAGACGCGGCTCCTGATGTCCGCTCAGAGCCACCCGGAACTGCTGGTCGATCGCCAGACTACCCGCTCCCCCCGTAATCTTGGCGGGCCAAGGCATCAAGTTCGGCTGGGCCTGAAGCATTGCAGCGCCCAGTAGAACCACCAGCGGTCTAATCATCATGAGCGAAAGTAGCACACTCCTGGCGCTGTTCTTCTGTGTTAGATTTCTCCTATGACCAACGACCAAGCAGAGTTCCTGCTCAACCACGTCTACCTGCCGCAAATCCACAACGAGCGCGCCACCACCCGGCGCGTCATCGAAGCTGTTCCCGCCGAGAATTGCGAGTACAAGCCCGATCCGAAGTCGATGAGCGCCATCGAACTCGCGTGGCACATCGCTTCCAGCGAGTGCTTCTTCATGAACGGAGTGGCGGATGCCGCGTTCAATCCCGGCGGAGGCGCGAGACCCGACTCAGTCAAGACGCCGGCCGACGTGCTGGCGTGGTACGACGAAAACAGCGCCAAGGCCACGGCCAGGCTGGCCGCGCTCAAGGGCGACGCCCTCACGCGCATGATCGATTTCTTCGGTGTGTTCAATCTTCCGGGGATCGTGTACGTCGGCCTGATGTCCAATCACTCCATTCACCACCGCGGCCAGCTCTCGGCCTACCTGCGTCCGATGGGCGCCAAGGTTCCGCGAATTTATGGCGGCAGCGCGGACGAGCCGATCCAACTGCCCGCAAACGCTTAGCTGGATATCGCTAGCGCGGCCAGATGGTGAAATCGCGCAAAGCCAACCGAACGGGTTTGTCCTGCATCCCTTCCAGCGCTTCCTTCAGCTCCAGCAGACTGCCCCGCGACAATTCGAGCGCGTGCTCGTCCGGCTGGTATTTCGTCCCGACCGGATAATCCGTGTACGGGGTGGACGTCTGCTCAACGTGTGTGCCCAGAATATGCGCGATAGTTTTTCCGCGGGTGAACTCCACCAATTTTTGGGTGCTTTTCAAGAACGCCGGGAAGTCGCGGACGTAGAGCCGTCCGGGGTATAAACTGTCTCCTGTCAACAAGATACCGGTCTGGCGATCGTAAAACGCGATGCTCAGCGCGTCATGGCCGGGAATGGGAATGACATCGAGCACGCGGTCGCCCAAATCGATCTTCCCGACTCCATCCGGCCACTGATCGATAGAATAAAACGCCCGAGTTCCTTCTACTGTTAACGGGACCATGGTGATGTTCGGCAGGTCGCGGAAGGCGGCGTCGCCGGCGACATGATCGCCGTGGGAATGCGAGTGCGCGACGATTAGGGGCATGTTTGTTCGCCCTTTTATCGCCATCCATTTCGCCATTATTTCGCCCACGATTCGGGCCGTATCGACCTTCCCGGCCCCGGTATCTTCGAGGAGCGCCCTCTCGTTTCCAAACAGCAAGTAGAGAAATGGCTTCTCATAATTCGTGCAACCGGACTCGCGCAGGATGTAGAAATCTTCGTTGTAAGCGTGAATCTGCCAGCCGGGGACTTGTGCGCAATCCGGGCCGCCGGTAATCCACTTGCCGGGGAGTTTGCCGGTCCGAACTTGGGCCATCGCTGAGAGAAGAAACGCGAAGAGGACGAAGATCTTCAAAGATGTCACTGTAGCACGCTACTATCGAAAGATGCGCCGCGCGTTGCTGCTGTTGATGCCGATGATCGCATTCGCCGCCGCGCCGGCGAATATCGCGGAGCTCAAGCGCGCCTTCGAAAACCCACCCGATGACGCTCGGATCATGATGCGCTGGTGGTGGTTCGGACCGGCTGTAACCAAACCGGAGCTGGAGCGCGAAATGCGTTTGATGAAAGAAGGCGGCATCGGCGGGTTCGAGGTGCAGCCGGTTTATCCACTGGCGCTAGACGATCCGGAAACCGGATTTCACAATTCGCCGTACATGTCCGCTGAATTCCTGGATGCCTTGCGGTTCACTGCGGAGAAAGCGCGCGAGTTGGGCCTACGCATGGATCTTACGCTCGGCAGCGGTTGGCCGTTCGGCGGCCCGCACATCCCCATCACGCAAGCGGCCGGCCGCCTGCGCGTGGATCGCGTACCGGTCGGCGCAAACGCCGCCACGATTCCGCTTCCCTACATCAACACCGGCGAGAAACTGATCGCCGCGTTCCTGGCGCAAGGCGACCGCCAGCGGTTTTCTCCTGAGGGCATCGAGCGATTGACCAACATCGATCGTGCCGGCGTGCATCTTCCGCCTGGGCTCACCGGGTCGCATGTCGTGCTTTTTTTCATCGCCAGCCGCACCGGCCAGACGGTGAAGCGTCCGGCAGTCGGCGCCGAGGGTTTCGTTCTGGATCACTATGACCGCGCCGCCATCGAGAACCATCTGAAGTTCGCCGGCGACCGCATCATGGAAGCGCTGGGCAAGAATCCGCCGTATGCGGTGTTCAGCGACAGCCTGGAGGTCTACGGCTCCGATTGGACCGGCGACCTGCTGGAGCAATTTCAAAAACGGCGCGGATACGATTTGACGCCGTATCTTCCCGCGTTGGCCGGCGACATCGGCGACAAAACCGCAGCCGTGCGCTGCGATTGGGGCCAGACGCTTACGGAGCTGGTCAACGAACGCTACTTGACGCCGATCCGCGAGTGGGCCCAGCGGCACGGAACGCGATTCCGCTCGCAGAGCTACGGCGTGCCGCCGACGGCGCTATCGAGCAACGCCCTGGTGGATTTGCCCGAAGGCGAGCGCGGCAACAACGCTATCCGCTGGGCTTCATCGGCGAGTCACCTGTACGGCAAACCGGTGACGTCGTCGGAAACCTGGACCTGGCTGCATTCGCCGGTGTTCCGAGCCACGCCGCTGGACATGAAGGTGGAGGCGGACCTGCATTTTCTAAACGGCATCAATCAACTGGTTGGGCATGGTTGGCCTTATTCGCCTGCGTCGGCTGGCGAGCCGGGGTGGCGATTCTACGCCGCCGCCGTATTCAATGAACACAATCCCTGGTGGCTGGTGATGCCCGATGTCGCGCGCTACTTGCAGCGCGTCAGTTTTTTGCTGCGTCAGGGACAGCCGGCCAACGATATCGCACTCTATCTGCCCACCGACGACGCGCGCGCGAAGTTCATCGCGGGCCGCGATTCTTCGATCAGCCAGTCGGTCAACGCGCTGCTCAGCCCGGTAGTGATTCCGCAAATTTTGGATGCGGGCTACAACTTCGACTACATCGATGACGACGCGATCGCTCGGGTGGGAATTCCTTATCGAGTATTGATCCTGCCTAATTTGGAGCGGATTCCATTGGCGACGTATGGGAAGATCGCCGAATATGTCCGGAGGGGCGGCACCTTGGTCGCAACGCAGCGGCTGCCTTCTCTCGCGCCGGGGCTGATGGATGCCGAGCAGCAGACTGCGCGGATTCGGACGCTGTCTCAAGCGCTCTTTCTCGCCGTCAATGCGCCGGGCCGCGCGGTTCCGGAACAATCGAAGCTGGGTGAGGCTTTGTTCGGTCTGCTGCCGCCGGATGTGAATGCAGCGCCGGAGATCCGCTTCACTCATCGGAAGCTCGATTTCGCAGACGTATATTTCCTGGCGAACACCAGTAACCGTCCGGTGCGGTCACAAGCGACTTTCCGGATCACCGGTCTGGATTCCGCATGGTGGAATCCTTTCACCGGAGCGGCAACGAAGGCCGGCAGCGGCTCGCGCGTCGAATTGGATCTGGCGCCCTACGAATCGCGCGTGCTGGTGTTTTCCAAAGACAGCCTCCCGCAGCGGAGCGCTCGCTCTTCGCCATCGCCACCGTTGGATCTCAGCTCCGGCTGGACCGTCACACTTCCCGGCGCGCGGATGACGGAGCTCCGTTCCTGGACCACCAACGAGAGCACGAAATATTTCTCGGGCCAGGCGACGTATGAGAAAAAGATCGCGATCCAGGACTCCTGGCTGAGCGGCGGCCATTCGTTATATCTCAATTTCGGCGAAGGGACGCCGTTGGAACCAGGCTCGGAGCGCAAGTCGGTGAATTCGATGCGCGCGTGGCTCGACAGTCCGGTACGCGAGGCGGCCGTCGTGTTCGTGAACGGGCGGCGAGCCGGATCGGTGTGGCGGCCGCCGTACGAAGTGGACGTCACTGGCCTGCTCCACGCCGGCCAGAACGATATCCGCGTGGTGGTAGCGAATTTGGCCATCAACGAAATGGCGCGCGGTCCGCTGCCCGACTACCGGCTGCTCAAGAGCCGGTATGGCGATCGATTTCAGCCGCAGGACCTGGAGAATCTGCAGCCTCTGCCTTCGGGCTTGTTGGGGCCGGTGCGACTGGTTGCGCGCTGAAACAAACCGTTGGCAACAAAAGACCGGGGACGCACGCTACTATCCCCTCGGGCGGGTTTTGGGGAGAACGGATGGCCGTCACGGCGAACGGCGTTTCATCGACTTCGTGCGAGCGGGGGACAAGCTGCGGTGCTGAATCGGGAGAGCACGGCCCGCAGGGTGGGAACGCCGGCACCGGCAATCAATCGTCTGGGGTCGGCCAATTATGCAGGCATACTATGTCGGGGGCGCGCTTCATGATCCGCTCCAGCGGCCGCGCGGATGCGCTGGTTGCGCCGGCGCGAAATGCGCTCACCGGAATGAGCCCGGGTATTCGTTACCTGTTTCACGTGTTCGATCAACAGGTTCAAGATTCCGTGTTACGAGAACGCCTGATGGCTACACTCTCGACACTATTCGGCGCTCTGGCACTGCTGCTTACCGCCATCGGACTCTACGGTGTGATGTCGTACACGGTGGCGCGGCGGACGAACGAAATCGGCGTACGTATGGCGTTGGGGGCCGGCCGGGGCGCGGTGATCCGGCTGGTCCTGCACGAAGCAGCCGTGGTTCTCGCCGCCGGGCTAGGCGCCGGCATATTGGCGGCGCTGGCCGTGGGACGCGTGGCCGCGGCGCTGTTGTTCGGACTTGAGCCGTCCGATCCGTTGACCATCGCGCTGGCGTGCATCACGCTGGCGGTCGTGGCGGCGGCGGCGAGCTCGTTGCCGGCATGGCGCGCAGCTTGCGTGAATCCGGTGAGCGCGCTGCGCGAGGAGTAGTGAACGGCCTTTGCCAAGCGGCAACGATGTAGCATGGAAGTATGAGGATGGTGTCTGTGGTTCGCGTGGTTTCGCCCCTGTTGTTTTGTTCGCTGGCTGCATTCGGGCAGTACAAGTCGGAGCCGGCTGGGCCGCCGCCCGCGGAAGCCGCTCCGGCGATCGTGGCGGTGTTGCAAAAAGACGGCGCGAAGATAACCAACAACGGCAAAGCCTATTGCGAGATCTGGTTCCGGACGGACAAGCCGCCCGCCTCGAATACAACTGAGGATGGCGTATCGCTGCCGGCGATTCCCATGGGCGCGTTGCTGGGTGTGATCCGTTTTGACGGCAGTGGCGCGGATCGGCGGGGGCAAACCATCAAGGCGGGAGTGTACACGCTACGCTACGGCATCATGCCCATCAATGGCGACCATCAGGGAGCTGCGCCGCAGCGCGATTTCCTGCTGATGACGCCCGCGGCCGAGGACAAGGACCTGAACTCGACGCCCAACTTCGACGCCCTGGTGGCGATGAGCCGCAAGGCGTCGGGCACGCCACATCCGGCGGTGTTGAGTTTCTGGAAAGCCGATTCGGGCACGCCGGGCTTCAGCAAGCAGGGCGACAGCGACTGGGTGTTGCAGACCAAGTTAGGCGACACACCCATCGCGGTGATTCTGGTCGGTTTCGCGGCTTCGTAGGTACTTCCCGCCACAAGATGTCGGGTTCCAGGCGTTAGGGGCTTGCCCAAACATCTGGACCCGCCCATAAAGTCGGGCGTCTGCCCAAAAGGACGGGGCAGTTTGAAAGGTTCCTATTTTTTGGGAGGTGGTCCGGGCGATGGTTTGGCGGGCTCGCTTGGTATTTCGACCTTGCGCGGCGCTGGTTCAAGAGATTGTTTGAGCTTTATCACATCACGCCTAATCCCCGCTCCGTTCACAAACAGGAGACCTGCTTCTATCGCCCCTAAGCCAATTGTGTCGATCATGCCGATTCGTGGACTGTCTTTGATCCGATCAACGCTGAGCGCTCTTATCTGTTCCGGCAAAGCAATGCTGTCCCCGCTGAAAATCCTAGCGCTTTGTTGACCTGGGTCCGCTTTCTTGGAGGCCGATTGTATCCTGATTCTGAAGTGTCTAAAATCTCCACGATCTTTTGGTTGCCCATCCACCTTGTTGATGACACTCGTTAATGGAACGGCGGTGAACATCCCCAAATGTTCGTTGAG
>DASQGY010000037.1:0-72467 GCA_035632375.1 Bryobacteraceae bacterium
GATTTGGGAATCCAATCCGCTGGTTGGTGGATTTCTGGCACAGCGGCTGCCGGCTGCGATGCGCGACGTCATCGAATGGAAACGACAGAGCCGGTTGCTGGAGGACCTGGGCTTTTTCCAACACTCGCAGGTCAACATCACGGGGCAGGACAAGCCGGAGCAGGTTGAGGGCGTGTTCGCGTCGACGAATTTTCTGGACATGCTCGGGGTGAAGACCATGCTAGGCCGCGGATTCACAGCCGCCGACGCGCCAGCAGGGAAAGGGCAGGTGGCGCTGATCAGTTATGCGCTGTTCGACCGGCGATTTGCGAAGGATCGCGGCGCGGTTGGCAAGACGATTCGCGTGGACGATGTTCCGTACACCATTGCCGGCGTTCTGCCGGCTGAGTTTCATCTGCCGGCGATGTGGGAGGGATTCGATCAGAAGAAGCCGGATGTTTGGGTGGCGATGAGCGCGGCTGGAATGACGGACGCGGAGCTGAACGCCAGGCGGAATTACGTCTACGGGCGATTGAAGAGCGGCGTTTCGCTGCAGCAGTTCCGGGCAGAGATGGCCGCCATCGATCAGCGGCTGATTCAGGCTTATCCCAAGCTGAACACGACTTTTGGGGTGAGCGTTTATCCGGTTTTTGTGGAAGACGTCGGCGCGGTGATGCTGCGCGCTATTGTTGTGCTGCAGTTTGCCGTCGGCTTCGTGCTGCTGATCGCATGCGCCAATGTCGCCAATCTGCTGCTGGCGCGCGCGGCCGGGCGTCAAAAGGAGATTGCGATCCGTGTGGCGTTGGGCGCCGGGCGTCTGCGGTTGGTGCGGCAGATGCTGGCCGAGAGTCTGCTGCTGAGCCTGGCGGGTGGGGCGGGAGGAATCGCGCTGGCTTGGGGCGGGATTGTGGCCATTCGGAAACTGGCGCCCCAAGACAGTTATCACTTGCACGAACTGTCGCTCGATTGGAACGTGCTGTCCTTCACGCTGGGAGCGGCCATCCTGACGGGACTGATCTTTGGGTTGGCGCCAGCGCTTCAGGCGGCGAGGTTGAACGTGAATGAATGGCTGGGCAAAGGGGGACGCTGGGGTGGCAGCGGCGTTTCCGGCCGTTTGCGCAGTGTGCTGGTGATCTCCGAGGTCGCGCTGGCGCTAGTGCTGCTGGCAGGCGCCGGGCTGATGATCCGCAGCATGACGTCTTTGCTGGCCATGCATCCCGGTTTTCGAACCGATCACTTGCTGACCGCGCACATCAATCTGACTGCGACGCGATACAAAGACGAGAAACTGGTGAAGGCCTTTTGCGAACAACTTCTGGATCGGGTGGGCCGCGTGCCGGGAGTGAAGTCGGCGGCGATTGGCGAGGGATTTCCGATGCTGGATCGTCTGCAAGCCACCAGGTTCCAGGTGGAGGGGGAGCCGGTGCCAAGGCGTGGCGCCGCATCGCTGGCCGATATCACGAGAGTGGCGGACGGATATTTCGAGACGCTGGGCGCGCCGATTTTGCGCGGGCGTTCCTTCACGCGGCAGGATGCGGAGCAAGCGAAACCGTCGGTGGGAATTGTGAACGAAGCGCTGGGCCGGCGGATTTCGGCGCAGGGGAAGGCTCTTGGGAAGATCCTGTTGCTGGGCAATGGCGATACTCGAATCACCGTGGTTGGCATCAAGGCCGACACGCATCAGATGGGTTTGGATACCGAGGTGCGGCCGGAGTTGTTCCTGCCGACGCGGACCATTGACGGAATCGCTTTAGTTGTGCAGAGCGCCGGCGATCCACTGCGATTGTCGGGCGCGATTCAGAGCCAGGTGTGGGCCATCGATCCAAATCAGCCGGTCGGGGATTTGAAGAGCATGGAACAGCGGATGGGCGAGGGACTGGAGCAGCGGCGGTTCAACATGCTGCTGTTCGGGATCTTCGCGGGGCTGGCGCTGTTGCTGGCGAGCGTAGGGATTTATGGTGTGCTGGCTTATGCGGTGAGTCAACGCAGGCAGGAAATCGGGATTCGGATTGCGCTGGGGGCTACGCCGGGGAACGTCGCGGGCCTGGTGCTGCGGCAGGGATTGCTGCTGGCGGGCTCCGGCGTGGTGATTGGAGCGGCAGCGGCTTTTGGATTGACGCGATGGATGGCGAGCTTGATTTTCGGTGTCAGTACGACGGACCCGCTGACGTTTTCGTCGGTGTCGGCGCTGTTGATTGCGATCGCGCTGGTGGCGAGTTATGTGCCGGCGCGGCGGGCGGTGCGGGTAGATCCGATGCAGTCGCTGCGGGTGGAATAGGGGTGGCTGAAAAAGACTTTCACAGGCTGGAGCCTGTGTTTGCACAAGCTAAAGCATGTGCCACCACTTGCTGACAAGTTTCTGAAGGCTGCACCAGAAACTTGTGTATTCTGGGTGAACTTTTTTAGCGGCCGAAGACGAAGCGGGCGCGGCGTGGGTCTGCGGCGCCGTTCAGGACGCTGTCGTGTACCCAGATTACGGTGGGTGCGGAGGAGTTGCTCCAATCGCCGGCTACGGTGACGCGGTGGCCCATCGCGTTGAGCGCGTCCGCCGTGGCCTTGGGAATTCTGCCTTCCAGATTCAGCTTGGCGGGGACGAATTCGTGATTGCCGAAGGAGCTGTAGAAATGCTCCGTCTGGAAACGCGGCGCTTCGACGGCCTCCTGCGGCGACATCCCAAACTCGATGATATTCAGAATCACCTGCAGCAGGGCCTGGTCCTGGTTATCGCCGCCTGGTGTCGACAGGATCATCTCCAGCTTGCCCGCCTTGGTGATTAGCGTGGGGCTGAGCGTAACGCGTGGGCGCTTGCCCGGCTTCAGTTCATTGGGATGCCCGGGGGTCATCACAAAGGATTGCAAACGGCTGGTTAGCGGGATTCCTGTGTCACCAGCAATCACTGACGGCAGCCATGCGCCGCTTGGCGTGGCCGAGAACGCATTGCCCTGACGATCGACGATGTTGACGCAGGTGGTATCGTTCACCGGACCGGCCGCCGCGCCCTGTGCGGTTGGCAAGTTAACGCGCATGCCGAAGCTGCCCGGGCGATGCTCGATGGAGGCGTGCTGCGGATCGATGAGCTTGCGGCGCTCGGTGGCGTATTCCTTCGATAGCAAAGTTTCCTCGGGAATCTTGCTGAATTTGGGATCGCCGTAGTATTGATCGCGGTCGGCGAAAGCCAATTTCACCGCTTCGACCACGGTGTGCAGGTACTGCGGGCTATTGTGGCCCATGGCTTTCAGATCGTACCCTTCCAGCAGGTTCAACGCTTCGATCATCACCGGCCCTTGGGTCCAGAAGCCGGGTTTGTAGACCTCGTAGCCGCGATAGGTTCCCATTTTGGGCTGGTCGGCGTCGGCATGGAAATTCGCCATATCGTTGTAGGCGATCAGGCCGTTGTTCTTTTCGCAAAAATCGGCGATGCGCTTGGCGATGTCGCCTTTGTAGAACAGGTCGCGCACGGCGCGCAGCTTGGCGGAACGGTTACCGCGGGCTTTTTTCTCGGCGTCGACAAGCTCCTGGAAGGTCTTGGCGAGTATTGGCTCGCGGAAGATCTCACCGCGCGGAGTGGGAACGCCTTCCGGATAGAAGAACTTCATGGAGGCCGGCCACAGGGTGAGTATCCGCTGGTAACCGCGGAGCATGCCGCCGAACTCCTCGGGCATGGCGAATCCCTGCTGCGCGTATTCCATGGCGGGGGTGACGACTTCGGCGAACGATTTGGTACCGTACTTGTCCAGCGCGAGAATCAGGCCGTCGAAGACGCCGGGGGTGATGGCCGAAAGAATGCCCTGCATGGGGACCGGCGACATGTGTGCGGAATCTTCCCAAGGCTCGGGCGAGCGATGTTGGTAGAACTCGACGGTGGCTTTTGCCGGCGCAACGCCTACGCCACTGATGGCTACAGGAGGTTTACCGGCCATCTTGACGAGGAGCGGCATTTCGCCACCCAGACCGAAGCGGCTTAATTCGGTGACACTGGCGGTCAAGACAGTGGCCACTCCGGCATCGACGGCATTGCCGCCTTGCGTGAGCACGCGGAAGCCGGCCTCCACCTCCATGTTGTTGGCGGCCGCCACCATCTCGTGCAGGCCGCGAACGGCGGGAAACATGGTGGGCGGGTTTTGGGCTTCAAGGCAGGTAATCGCGGAAAAAACAAGCACCGCGACTCGAGCGATTACTGTGTAAGCGGTAACAGAAAACGTCATGGGCGTACTCTTGCATTGTCTAACATTTCACGGTACTTGCGCAGGAGCTCATAAACTACCACCCCGCCGGCGGTGGCGACGTTGAGGGAATGCTTGCGGCCCAGCATGGGAATGCGCACGTGAGTATCGCATCGTTCGAGCAGGGCGGGCCGGAGTCCATCGGTCTCATGGCCGAATAGAACGCAGACCGGGAAACGGGGACGCCAATCGAAGAGATCGACGGCGTGGACGCTGGTTTCCACGGCGGCGATCTCGTAGCCGCGCTGGTGCAGATTGTTCGCCAGCGCGCAGGCATCCGGGTGATGTTCCCAAGCGACGGTTTCTTCCGAACCGAGAGCTGTCTTGGCGATTCCGGATTTCGGTGGACGCCCGGTGATGCCGCAGAGATACAACTTCTCGCATCCGGCGGCGTCGGCGGTGCGGAAGAAGGCGCCTACATTGTATAAGCTGCGGACGTCGTCGAGAAGAATGGAGACGGGGAGGGGCGATAAACCTTCGTAGGGCGCGGCGGCTTGCGTCGCTTTGTAAGGCAGGCGCTCGGACACTATTGCGTCTCGCACATTATCGTGACAACCCCTGCCGGCTTGTGGGGCAGGTTGGCAACCTGCGGTGGGTTGATAACCCGGCTAACGGCGGGTTGATAACCCCGCCTCCCGACGCTTGAAAAAAGGGCCGTCCAGCGCCGGTTGCCAACCGGCGCGCAGGATGCCATCCTGCCCCACAACCTGCGCAGAGTGTCACTGTATATTGCGAGCCTCACTAGGCGCGTTCCGCCGCCACCCATTGGTTCAGACGGTCCAGGCTGCGCAGGAACGGCTTCAATCCGCTCCAGAGGATCACGGCGCCCAGGGCGCAAGCCAGCACAGTGACGATCAGCAAGGAGTGATTCAAGGCATCGTCGCGGTGGAAAACCTTTTCGGTGAAGAGGGCGACGGCCGTGGGTCCCAGGCCTAGGCCGATCATGTTCAGGATGAATAAGTAAACAGCCGACGCCTGGCCGCGCATCGGGTTGGGCATCATTTGCTGGATGGCAGCAGGTGCGATACCGAATGGAGCGGCGGCCATCATGCATCCCGGCACTAGCCAGACTACGGCCCACGCGCCGGTGGGCGCTGAAAACAGCAGCAGGTTCACCGGGATGGAGATCAATGCAATGATCATGCCGACCTTCATATTGGCGTGCAGCGTCCCACGAGCGCGGAGGTAGTCGGCCACGCGGCCGGCGCCCACGATGCCAATGGATCCGAAGACGATCACCATGGACCCGTAGACCAATCCAGTGGTGGGAATGTCCCAGTGATGATCGCGGCGAAAATATTCCGGGACCCAGGCGCCGGCGGCGTAGGAAGCCAGGGACAACAGGCCGAATCCGATGTTGTGACTCAGGAAGGTCCACTTGTTCTCCATCATGTAGCGGAAGACCTGCGAGAAAGGGATTCCGGAGGCATGGGAGACGATGCCGCGGCGCACCGGCTCGCGGACCGTGTACAACAGAAGCGCGACCAGCAGCCCGGGTAAACCCACCGCGAGAAAGATCACCTGCCAGGGGCGCACCGATCCTACGATAGGCAGTATGTAGGCTTCCTGCACCGAGGCGAGGCGCACGATGATTCCACCGGCCAGATAAGACATTCCGGCACCGATGTAGATGCCCATGGAGTAGACGCTGATGGCGGTGGCCAGCCTTTCTCTGGGGAAATAATCGGTGATGAGCGAATAGGCCGACGGCGAGAGGGACGCTTCACCGACGCCGACGCCGATGCGCCAGAGCAGCATCTGGGCGAAGTTGCGAGCGACGCCGCACATCGCGGTGAAAAAGCTCCAGCCCACCAGGCCGGCGGCGATGATGGAACGGCGGCTGCGGGTGTCGGCCAGGCGGCCCAGCGGGATGCCGCAGAAGGTGTAGAAGACAGCGAAGCCGAAACCCATCAGGATGCTGACCTGGAGGTCGGTGATGCCGAGATCGCGGCGCAGGGGGCGCACCAGGAGGCTCATGATCTGGCGATCGATGAAGGAGAAGACGTAGACCAGCGTGAGCACGCCCACGATGTACCAGGAGTAGCCGGGTGAAGGATAAGGCGCTTCGGTGGGGATTGGCGCGGGGGAGGACTGGGCCATAGGTTGGGGAATTGTAACAGGTGCTAGGTTTTAGGTGCTAGGTGTTAGTAACAGGTGCCAGGTTTTAGGTGCTAGGTGTTAGGGGAGGATGCGGCTGCGCCGCGTCTCTTTTTTTTACGGGCTCCTCTTGGCGTGGGTGGCGTGGGTTGCTGTGGGCTTTTTTGCGCCTTCGGCTGGTTCTTTTAGTAACGTCTCGATCATTTCGCGCCAGTAGGGTTCCTGGAGGAGTTTTTCTTCGCCCAGAGGCGGGGTTTGGGAGCGGATGTTGCCTTTGCGATCGATCCAGACGATTTGCGGGACCACGTAGCGTTCCATGGCTGAGAAGCCGAGAAATTCGAGGACTGGCATGTCCGCGCTGAAACCTACTGGATACTTGATCACGTAGGTTCGCACCAAGTCGTCCACGTAGAGATTGGCCATCGGGTTGAATGCTACGCCCAGGGGTTGGAAGCCGCGTGCGCCGTATTCGTCGAAGAGCTTGCTGAACACTTGCGAGGCGTGCTGGCAGTGCGGGCAGGTGGTGTGGACAAAGGTGAGAGCAATCACTTTTCCGCGAAAGCTTTTGAGTGGGATCTCGGTTCCATCCTTGAAGTGGATGGTGAAATCGGGAGCGGGGCGCGGGACCGGCATTGCCGCCGGCAACAGTAGCGCAGCGCCTAGAATTCCAACCACGGCCGCCAGGACCAAACGCATCGAATGACTCCTTAATTCCTAGTGTAAACCTTCAAGCTGCCGGACGGTATTGCCTTCGATCCAGAGCCGGAATCGGCCGGAATCGCCGCGGCCTTCGAGTTTGGACGCGGTATCCGACTCCCACTGGATTGTCTTCCATTTGCCTTGCATCACGCGACGGTATAGCGAGACGTATTTCAGCGCCGCATCTTCGGAATCCCAGGTGGAGGCAAAGGCCAGCACCGGATATTTGGCGTGCTTGTGTTCGAGCAATTGATACGAACCGCCGTCCAGATGCGCGGCGGCCTTGCTGCCTTCATCCTGGCCGGCGTATTGGGACAGCAAAACGCGGAGATCGAGTTCGCCGAGGCTGCCTTCGGCCAACTTGCGGAACTGGCGCGATTCGGGAACTTCGGGCGGATCGGGAAGGTGCGGCGCGCGATGCGCCAGGTATTTTTCCGGATGCAGGATCTGCTGCGTACTGACGGGCGGGTTGCGAAATACTTCGGCGAAAGAATCGCGTCCGAGTTTTCGAAACAACGCGTTCTGGAACAACATGCCCTGCGTATAGGGAAAGACCAGCGATTCGCGAATGTAGAGCGGCGCTTTGGCGAATACCGGATATTGTTCGGCGGAGGTGGAGATGCTGTTGGTCATCAGGTCCAGCATCTTGTCGGGCGCTTCCGGTGGGCCGCCGTTTAGTTTGGACATGTAAGCGGTCATCAGCCAGGAGGCTTGGCCTTCCATCACTGCGAGGCGGGCGGTGGAGCCATCGTCGCTGCGCGCGCCCTCATGGATGTAGCGGCCCAGGTGAAAATGCTGATCGGCGAGAGCGTGGGCCAATTCGTGCACCAGCGCGATCCGCTCGTCGGAGCTCGCACCGCTGCCTTCCAGAATGAAGAGGCGCTTCTTGTTGTAGTCGTAGAAGGCCGCGGCCTGTTCGGTGAGCAGATCCACGGTGCTTTGGCGGAGATCGAAATCCTGGGGGATGAGTCCCAGCATCTTGAGCGTCAATTCTTCGGCGCGCAGATCGGAGGGTTTGATGGCTTTCTTGATGCGATCGTCGAGGTAACGCCGCAACTGGTCCTTGTTGAGCATCCCGTAGGGGACATCGTGCAGGAAACGGAGGCCGGTGATTTCCGAGAGGCTCTGCTCCATGGCGCCGATTTCGGAGAATAAGGGCCGCTGGCCGGCGGCGCGAAGGAGCAAGGCGGCCAGGAGGACGAAGAGGAATCGTTTCATGCGACAATAGAATCTTCATGGTAAACGAGAAAGCAGACGAGAAACAGTATTCCGCCGTATATCAAGGCAGCGGCACGTTCATCATCAGCAAGCCCAAGCGCAAGTCCGGCAAGCTTCGCCAGTCCAGGCTGAAGAAGCCGCAACGGGGCGGGCGGAAGTAAGACCGGGTACCGGTAGTTCCCCGTACTTCTTCCCTCGAGACAGATCTTCGGGCGGCTATACAATGTAACTGGCGGATGGTTTCTATTCGCAAAGTTACGCTCGGACTGCTGCTGGCCTCGGCGCTTTCCGCGCTATTTCTGGCTGTTTTCCTGTTGTGGAACTATCGGGAGTGGCCGCAGGCCGCGCTGCGTCCGCCCTATGCCGCCGATTTGGATGAGCGGACCCGGCAATTGCAAGAGCGGGTGGAGACGCTCAACAAGCGGGCCAGCGACATGGAATTGATGGTGCTGCTTCTGCTGGGCGCTTCCGGACTGTATTCGATCGTGTTCATCGGCTCGTCATACGTGAGCGCGATGAGGTTTGCGCGGCAGGCGGACCGGTCCATTGCAAAAATCAACCACAAGATCGGACTGTCCCTGGGCGACCTGCGCGAGCTGAAGGCCGAGGTTCAGCGAACACTTCTCGACCAGTTGAATGAGAGCCAATCTCGGATGACCGCGGAGTTGGCCGGATTGTATCGAAGCTTCGCCGCTGTTTGCGCTTCCACCGATCCGGCGCGGGCGATTGCTTGTCTTGATCGCGTGCTGGCGCTTGCGCCGTCGGCGGAGGTTCATTACGAACTGGCGTGTTGTCACGCGGCCGCGCATGATTTCGAGAATGCGGTTCGGGAGTTGGCGGCGGCTTTTCAGGAGCATTCGAAGGCGCTGGATGAACGGCTGGCTCGGGATATCGAGGAGGGTGGGAAACTCTACGAGTTGGCGTCGACGGCGCCGTTTGATAAGGCGGTGAATGACGTGCTGTTGACGGTGGTGCTGTAGAGTGCGGAAAAACCGGAAACGTTCCGTCTGTCCCCGGTTTGCGTGGAAACTCCGGGCGTCGGCATGAGTGCCGACGCGGCACGCAAAAGTGCGTGCGCTACGTCTAGAAGATGAAGCTTAGGCCGCCGCGGAGGGCGCGGGGAGATTGGATTAGCAGGACTCGCTGGCCGCCTTCGGAGATTGGCAGGTAGCCTTGCCCCAGGCCGTTGCGCAGCTCGGCGGTGGCTTCCAAGCGGCCCGGCATTCCAGGGAAGGCGGGGATCGGCTGCCTGAGGCGAATATTCAAGCCGGCGTCGGGATAGGCTCGCTGGGTCAGGTAGAAGTGGTTGGGCATGATCGCCTTGTAATCGGTCCACTGATAACTCGTAGTGATTTCCGTACCGGTTACCGGGACCGTCGCCGAGGCGCGCGCGGAAGCCCAGAAGCGCTGGGTGGAGTGGATTCTCGACCGCAAGTCGTCCGCTGAGGAGACAGCCAATTCGTGCTCGGTCAACTCCAGAGCGCCGCCGCGACCGAACGACGAACCCAGTTCGATCTTGTCGCCTAACGCCTGCGTCACCGAAGCGGCGTAGCCGAAACGCTGGAAACTGCCGGCGTTCAGTATGCTGCTTCGCGATGAAATATCGGGCAGGATGTCGCCGGAGGGGAAGATGTCGTCCGGCGTGGCGATGGTCATCGCGGCGTTGGTTACCGTCTCGCGATATCCGGTCAAATCGAAAGTAGTGGAGCGAACCTTCTTCTCGTAACCCAGTTCGAAATCCTGCGAGCGTTGGACGGTGGTGCGCCCATCGAGCAACGAGAGGCGGGGCAGAATCGACAATGCCGCCAGGTTCTCGCTCAATGCCGCAGTCTCGCTTGGAGTTCCTTGCTTGAATTCCCGGCCGCCGCCCACGAACTGAACGGGCGGAGCCCCGGTGCTGAATGCGAACTGCACCGTGCCTTTATTCCCCAGGCTGTAGCTCAGGCGCGCGAAGTTGCTGAGGTAGTTCAAATGGGCCAGGAAAGAAACCGAGTCCATCGACATGCCGTAGTCCAGACGCACGTCATCAGTGATCTGCACGCTGTCATGAATGGCCACTGACATGGTTCGCAACGACGGGACACCGTCCGGCTGCCCGGTCAACTCGGAAAGATCGCCGCGGCCCGGCAGGTAGACCTGCTGCACGGTGACCGCAATCTCCGGTCCGACGCCATCGCGGCTGTAACTGGTCCGGAATCCGGCCGCCGGAACACCGGCATGAGCGCTATATCCGACATTGCCGCTCACCTGGATCTGGTTGTGCCCGAACATGGAGGTGGCAAGCGCGAAGGCGGTTCCCAGATCGGTCTGCGACGTTGTTCCGCCTAGCGATCCCGGATCGCCGGCTGAAACCTTCAGCACGCCGCGTGTTTCGGAGAACATACTGCCAGCCGCGGCCTGACGCCGGTTGGGATCGGACGAGCTCTCTTCAGGCAGTATGCGGAGAATCGGGCGGGTAGCTGTGGACGCCTTCAGGGTCCATTTCCATTCGTCGCTCATCAACGCGCCTTGACCGGGGGCCGCGTAAACCAACTCGATGGAACTCAACACGCTGGCCAGGTCGACGTACAGCAAGCTCTGCATTCCGGGCTGAACGGCAATCTTCTGCCGCATGGCCGGCACGAAGCTAGCCAAGCTGACACGAACGGAATAAAGGTCGGGTGTGAGGGAATCGAAACCGAAGACGCCGCGTTCGTTGGTGATGGCGCGCATCATCAGGCGCTCGTAACGGTTAAAGAGCATCACCGTGGCGCCCATTTGGGGGATTCCGGAGGAGTCGCGAACGAAACCGGCGATGCTGCCGGAGAGTTTAGCGGGTTCGACGGCGAAGGCGGACGGCGCGCACAACCCTACCGCATTGATCGCGACCACGGCGAGTTTTAGACGGCCGTTCATTATCCCCGTGCGGGCACCAGGGTGGAGCGCATCGCGCTCCCTTCCATCCATCTACTTTACCGTAAAGTTGGCAGTGGGGGTTAGGGTCTGGTTCCGGTTCTTGTCCACTACCGTCATTTTCAACGTATACTGCCCCGGGTCGAGGCTTTGCAGCGGGAGCAGTTTCTCCACTGTCACCTGCTGCGAGGAAGCGCCCGGGATCTGGATCAATTCTTCGGTGTAATCGAGAACGGCCTTGCTGTCGCCGTTCTTGGTGATTTCATACTGTATCGAGCCGTTCGGCTTCTTGGTCTTCTCGTCCGGCCCAAAGTTGTAGAACTGCGTGTAAATTCCGAGCTTCTCGTTGCGATCGAAGGTGGCGCTCAACCGCGGCCGAACCTTGGTATCGCCAATCACGAACTGGCCGGTACCGATGCTCCTTGTGGGGACCTTCTCGATAAGATCCGCCAGCATCAGGCTGCCCTGCGAGAGCTTCTCTTCGTCGTAATGCGGGACGTTGAGGGCCACGGGATAAGTGGTCATGTTGCCGCCCACCAGATCCTTGGCGACGATGTTGAGCCGGTACATGCCCGGCGGCAGCGGAATGGCCTTTTGATAAACGGACGACCCTTCCACGGCCTTGCCCAACAGATCGGAGGCGACATCGATGGTCACTGCATCCTCAAACACGTTCACCGTGCGGCCGGCGATGGAACTAATGCGGCCGTAGATGTTCACGGTCGACTTGGCCACGCCATCCTTCTGCGAGAACTGCAGGTCTTTGCGCTCGAACTGGATGGTGATGGTGGTGAGGATGGTGGAATCGGTGATTTTCAGATAATCGGTCTGGACGCGGAAAGGCAGCGTGTTGTAACGAATGTTGGAGCTGACCACGGCGTCCAGATCCTTGAACTTCACCGAAGGCGGCTTCTGCAATTTGGCGAACTGTTCCAGGCGCTCGAACTCGTTCATGCTGGCCGGCAGGGGCTGACCGCCGGTACCCAGGTGCGTGCCGTCCGTGCGATTGAAACGGTCAGTCTTGGAGGCCATTCCCATCTGTTCCATCAAGGTCAAGCCGGCGTTGGGAACATACAGCAGGGCGTCCTTTTCGGACGGGTCCATGGACATGTGATACTCACCGGTCATGGTGGTGTCGACAAATTCGATTTCGATGTTGGTGCCGATGCCTTCGATGTACCGATAGCGCCATTTTTCAAAGGGATAAACCGAAGTAGTGCCGCCGCCCTCTTCGTAGGGCCGCTCGTAGGTGCCGCCTGCCGGGTGCGACTCGTTCTCATCCGGGGGGCCGTAGACGATGTAGATGCGGCCGCGATCGGTCTTCCAGCCGGGGATGCCGGAAGCATAATGCTCGTTGGCATATTCGATGCGGCGGTAGTGCTCTTCCTTGAACTCGTTCTCTTCGGTGTCGGGCGTGGGGTCGCGGCGCAGCCAGAAGCTTTCGATGAAAGACTGGCGCTCGTCGTCGTTCGAGAGCAGCTTGAAGGCCTTGCGCTCTTCGTCGGAGATGATGTAGCCGACGTCTTCGTTCAGCCACTTCTTGTAGGGTGTTTCGAGCTCTTTGCGCAGCTTTTCTTCCTGTTTCTTGCGCTGCTTGTCGGTCATCGGCTTGGAGACGGTCTCCCTGGTGGACACCGAATCCGAGGTGGTCTTTTTCTTGGATTGCGCCACTGCGACGCTAAAAGCACCGGTGATGGCGAGAGCGACCGCCGTGCCGGAAATTACAAATAGCTTTGTTTTCATACAATTCACCCAGGCCGGACCGACTCCGATCTGTCCCATTCTAGGCCTATTCGAAACCCCTGGTCAAGGGAGGGACGTGGACCGGGGCTGGGGCGTTTCACGTTGGTTGGATTGCCGCTGGGGGCCCGCGAACAAAGAATTATGGCCGCCGATGAACGCAGATGAACGCCGATAAGGCGGGCACGAATACTTGAGCCACGGTAATCTAGACTTATGCGATTGCGTGGATTGATTTATTCGCTGCTGTTGGCTGCTTGCATGTTTGCGCGGCAGCCTGTCCATTCCAAGAACGCCATGGTGGTGGCGCAAGAGCCGCTGGCCGCGGATGTTGGTGTGGCGGTGCTCAAGGCTGGCGGAAATGCCGTTGACGCTGCGGTAGCGGTTGGATTCGCGCTGGCAGTTACGCATCCTACCGCGGGGAATATCGGCGGCGGCGGGTTCATGCTGGTCCGGATGGCCGATGGGCGGACGGCTTTTGTCGATTTTCGGGAGAAGGCGCCGGCGAAGTCTACGCGGAATATGTACCTGGGTCCCGATGGGAAGGTGACCAAGGACAGTCTCGTGGGATGGCGGGCGTCTGGTGTTCCGGGGTCGGTGCGTGGGTTCGAGCTGGCGCACAAGAAGTTCGGGCACAAGGCTTGGGCGGAGTTGGTGGAGCCCGCGGTCAAGCTGGCGTCGGATGGATTTCCTGTGCCTTATTCGTTGTCGCAGGCTTTGCAGAATAAGCTTACTCGCGACCGGCTGGCGATGTTTCCCGACTCGAAGCGGACTTTCCTTGGCGTCGGATTCGGCGACAAGCTGGTGCAGTCGGATCTGGCTGAGACGCTGAAGCGGATTCGCGACCGTGGCGCCAGCGATTTCTATGAAGGCGAGACGGCGAAGAAGCTGGCTGCGGCGATGGAAGCTAACGGCGGCACCATCACTCTGGCGGATCTGAAGAACTACCAGGCGGTGGAACGCGCGCCCTTGCGCGGGCGGTATCGCGATTTCGACGTGATCACTTCGCCTCCGCCGAGCGCGGGTGGCGTCGGCTTTCTGCAGATGTTCGGGATGCTGGAAGGCAGCGGGTACGAGAAGGGCGGGGCTGGTTCGGCGTCGTCGGTACACTATGTCGCGGAAGTGATGCGGCGGTTTTATGCGGATCGCAGCGAGTATTTTGGCGATCCCGATTTTTTCAAGGTGCCGATTCCGAAGCTGCTGGATCCGCGTTATATCGCGAGCCGGCGGAGTACGATCGATCCGCAGCATGCGACTTCGAGCGAGCACATTCGGCCGGGGAAGCTCAGCGGCTATGAGAGCACTGAGACGACGCACTACAACGTTGTCGATAGTGAGGGGAACGCTGTGGCGGTGACTTATACGTTGAACGGCGGATTCGGCAGCGGGGTCACTGCGCCGGGCCTGGGATTTTTGTTGAACAACGAGATGGACGATTTCGCGGCCAAGCCGGGCGAGGAGAACATGTTTCACCTGATCCAGGGCGAGGCCAATGCCATACGGTCGGGCAAGCGTCCGCTTTCATCGATGACTCCGACTATCCTGCTGCGAGGGGGAAAGCTGTACATGGTGATTGGCGCGCCGGGGGGCGGGCGGATCATCAACGGCGTTTTTCAGGTGATGCTGAACGTGGTGGACTTCCACATGAACATGCAGGAGGCGATCGATTTTCCGCGATTCCATCACCAGTGGATGCCGGATGAGTTGTACCTGGAGAAGGGATTCTCGCCGGATACGATCGCGCTGTTGCGGGCGATGGGGCATAAGATCGCGGCGTACGATGCGCGGTCGCCGGAGATTGCGCGGGTGGAGGCGATCCTGAATGACGGGGGCTGGCTGCAGGGGGCGTCGGATGGGCGGGGGAATGGGAAGGCGGAGGGGTATTGAACTTCAGATTCACAGGCTAAAGCCTGTGCTACCACGTGGCCACAGACTCTGGTCTGGGTTGTGGAATATAGAAAACTAATGGAACACGTTTTATCGACACATTTGTTTGTCAATCACCGGCTCAACACCGTCTGGTTGGATAAGATACTGCAGGCCGGCGTGCCTGCGGTGGAGATTTTCTGCGCGCGGCAGCATCTGGATTATCGCGATCGGGCGCAGATCAACGAGCTGGGGCACTGGTTCCGCGCTTCGGAGTTGAAGCTGCATTCGCTGCATGGGCCGATGTACAGCGACGATGTGTGGGGACGGTCCGGTCCGAATTCGCACCTCTCGATTACCGAGCCGGTGAAATCGAAGCGCTTGCTGGTGGTGGACGAAATCAAGCGGGCGTTGGACATCGCGGATGTGATTCCGTTTAAATTTCTGATCCAGCATCTCGGTGTTTCGCAGGAAGAATATGACGATCGCAAGCTGGAGTCAGCATTCGGCGCATTGGAGGAGATCAGTCTGTTTGCGCGCGAGCGCGGCGTTGAAGTGCTGCTGGAGAATATTCCGAACCAGCTTTCGAGCGCCGAGCGACTGGTGAGTTTTCTAAACCAGACGCATCTGAAGCTGAACTTCTGCCTGGATGTGGGCCATGCCAATATGCGGGAAGGGGTGTCGACGGCATACACCATCATGAAGGGGCGCATCCGATCGACACATATACACGACAACAACGGCAAGGATGACAGCCATCTGTGGCCGTTGTATTCGGAAGGCGGCACCATCGACTGGCCGGAGGCGATGAAGCTGCTGCGCACAGGCGCCGGCCAATATCCTTTGCTGCTGGAGTTGCGCGAGTATCCTGAGTTTCCGCTGCCGCAGGCGCTGGCGACGGTGAAGACTCTTTTCGAAAAACTAGAGACTATTTGATGGCATACCCGAGAATCAGAATTGAAGATGCCGGCAAGCACGCCGGTGAATCCGTTGAATTGGCGGGGTGGTTGTACAACCTGCGCAAGTCGGGCAAGATCGCGTTTCCACTGCTGCGCGATGGAACGGGGATCATGCAGTGCGTGGCGGTGAAGGCGAATATCGACGAGGCGTTGTTTGAGACGCTGAAGAATTTGACGCAGGAATCGTCGCTGATTCTGCGCGGGAAGATTCGGGCGGAGCAGCGCGCGCCGGGCGGATATGAGATGGACGTGGAAGGCGCAGAGGTGGTGCAGCGCGTTCCTGAAGCGGAGCCGTATCCGATCACGCCGAAGGAGCACGGTCCCGATTTCCTGATGGACCATCGGCACTTGTGGCTGCGCAGCAAGCGGCAGCACGCGGTGATCCGGGTGCGGCACGAAGTGATCAAGGCGGTTCGCGATTATTTCGATTCGCACGGCTTCACGCTGGTGGACACGCCCATTTTCACGCCGGCGGCTTGCGAAGGTACCACCACGCTGTTTGAGGTGGATTATTTCGAGGACGAGAAAGTCTATCTTACGCAGTCGGGCCAGCTTTACAACGAGGCGGACGCGATGGCGTTCGGCAAGGTTTACTGTTTCGGGCCGACGTTTCGCGCGGAGAAATCGAAAACGCGGCGTCACCTTACCGAATTCTGGATGGTGGAGCCGGAGATGGCTTATGCGACGCTGGAGGACGCCAAGCAACTGGCTGAGGATCTGATTGTTTTTGTGGTCGGGAGGGTGCTGGAGAATCGGCGCAAGGAACTGGAGGCGTTGGAGCGCGACATCGCGAAGCTGGAAACGGTGAAGGCGCCGTTTCCGCGGATGAGCTACGACGACGCGGTGAAGGCGCTGCAGGCGAAGGGCAGCGAAATCCAATGGGGCGGCGATTTCGGCGGGCCGGATGAAACCATGATCACCGAGGGGTTGGATCGGCCGCTGATGGTGGATCGGTACCCTACGCAGGTGAAGGCTTTCTACTTTGAGCCGGACGCGGATCGGCCGGAGTTGGCGCTGGGTGTGGACGTGATCGCGCCGGAGGGATATGGCGAGATCGTCGGCGGCGGACAGAGGATTCACGATTTGAATTTGTTGCTGAAGCGGTTGGAGGAGCATAAGCTGCCGGCGGAGGCATTCAATTGGTATTTGGATTTGCGGAAGTTTGGCAGCGTGCCGCATGCGGGGTTTGGGATGGGGATTGAGCGATTTGTGGCGTGGATGTGCGGGTTGGAGCATATTCGGGAGACGATTCCGTATCCCCGGATGCTGTATCGGACGCGGCCGTGAGATTGGATGTGAGGGACGTTCGCGCTAGACCAAGCGGTTTGACAAACCGCTGCAGGTTATCAACCTGCCCCACAGTGCAGGGGAGCCGCAGCCGAACGGCTGGGTCAGTGTGGCGCACGCTCTCAAGCGTGCTGTGTTCGCAATCGTGCGAACACCTTATATTCGAACGCCCTAGCTTGCGTTCACACGAGTGTGAACGCTGCACGCACGAGTGCGCCAAAACACGGATTTTCAGGGCTAGTGGGGGAGATTCCCAGAGATGAGGCATTCGCACATTGCTGTTCTTGGCGCGCCCCTCGATCTTGGGGCGGGACGGCGGGGCGTGGATATGGGGCCGTCGGCGGTGCGGGTGGCTAATCTGAATGGGCGGCTGACGGAGCTTGGGTATGAGGTGGAGGATCTGGGGAACGTTCCGGTGGTGCAGCGCGAGAGCCATCCGGAAGGGCATCCCGAGGCGAGGTTCCTTCCGCAGATCACCGAAACATGCACACACTTGGCGGAGAGGGTGGGCCAGGTGTTGCGCGAGGGGAAGTTTCCGCTGGTACTGGGCGGCGACCACTCCATCGCAGTCGGCACGGTGGCCGGTGTGTCGAAACACATGCGCGAGCGGCAGGAGAAGCTGGGGATGATCTGGATCGACGCGCATGCGGACATGAACACGCCTGACACCAGTCCCAGCGGGAATGTTCACGGGATGCCGCTGGCTTGTTGCATCGGACGCGGCGCGGCGGAACTTACGGATATCTTTGGCTACGCTCCCAAGGTTGATGCGGCCCACGTCGCGCTGGTTGGCATTCGCTCGGTGGACCAATTGGAACGCGACAACGTGCAGCAATCCGGGGTTCATGTATTCACCATGCGCGATATCGACGAGCGTGGGATGGGGCCGGTGATCGAGGAAGCCATTCGCGTGGCCACTTCCGGGACTGCGGGATTTCATGTGTCGCTGGACATGGATGCCGTGGATCCGCAGGAAGCGCCGGGCGTGGGAACTCCGGTGCGCGGAGGCATCACTTATCGCGAGGCGCACCTGGCCATGGAGACGATGAACGATAGCGGAAAGATGGTGTCGATGGAGGTGGTGGAAGTGAATCCGGTGATCGATGAAGCGAATCGCACAGCGGTGCTGGCGGTGGAACTGGTGATGTCGGCGATGGGCAAGAGGATCTTGTAAGCGATGAAGAAGAACGTTGCGGTTGTTTATGGCGGGCGCAGCGGCGAGCACGAGGTGTCGCTGCGCTCGGCGAAATCCATCATGGATGCGATGGATACGGAGAAGTACAAAATTCTGCACTATCTGATTTCGAAGGAAGGCAAATGGAGTCCGCGGCCGATTGTTCCGGAGCCGCATGGCAATGCCGGGATCGACGTGGTGTTCCCCGTTCTGCATGGGACTTTCGGCGAGGATGGAACGGTGCAAGGGCTGCTGGAGCTGGCCGATTTGCCCTATGTTGGAGCGGGCGTGTTGGCATCTTCCGTATCGATGGACAAAGAAGTGATGAAGCGCCTGGCGAAGGAACGCGGGCTGCCTGTGGGGGACTACGCGGTATTCGCGAGCGGCGATTTGGATCACGCCGAAAGTATTTGTTCGAAATTGGGCTTCCCGATGTTCGTCAAGCCGGCCAATCTGGGGTCGTCCGTCGGCATTTCCAAGGTGAAGAATTGTGAGGAGTTGAAGACAGCTTTGGCGTTTGCCGCGTCGTATGACCGGAAAGTGATTGTCGAGCGTGGCATCATCGGGCGGGAATTCGAATGCTCGGTGCTGGGCAACGACCAACCGGTCGCGGCCACGCCTTGCGAAATTTTCCCGTCGCAAGACTTCTACGATTACGACGACAAATATCTTCTGGAGAAGGCGGAGACCAAGATCCCGGCCGATCTGTCGCCGGAGCAGACGGAGGAATTACGCCGTCTGGCGGTGGAATGCTATCGCGCGGTGCAGTGTGAAGGGATGGCGCGCGTGGATTTTCTAATGGAGGCGGCCACGGGGAAACTGTACATCAACGAGATCAACACCATTCCCGGATTCACGTCCATCAGCATGTACCCTAAGATGTGGGAGCATTCCGGCCTGGCGATGCCGAAGCTGATCGACCGGCTGATTGAGCTTGCGGTGGAACGGCATGAGGCCAAGAAACGCTTGCGGTACTCGAAGTAGATGATCTTCCCCTTGTTGCTTTTTTTCGCGCCGCCGGCATCGACGGCGGACTTGGACGCTTCGCTCAAACGCTTCATCGACGTGCTGGCCATCGTTCAACGCGAAGCGGCCGATCCGGTGAACACCGAGCAGGCCATGTACCAGGGCGCGATTCCCGGAATGCTGCGGCGGCTGGACCCGCATTCCATCTTTTTCGATCCGCAGCAAAACGAGCAGCTCAAGGAAATGGAGCGGTCCGAGCGCAAGGGGTTTGGAACCGTGGTGTCGGTGCTGCCGGGGCGCGTGATCGTATTGCAGGCGCTGCCGGGGACGCCGTCGGCCAAGGCGGGGTTGCAGCCGGGCGATGAGATTGTGGCGGTGAACAATGTTGCACTGGCGCGGTTGAATTTCGAACAGATCGTCGGATTTTTGAGTGAGTCGCGGCAACATCAGGCGCAGCTTGTGGTGCGGCGGCCCACCAATGTCCGGATGCTGCAGTTCGTGCTGGACCCTGCGCTGGTGGACTCGCCCAGCGTGGACCGGGCGTTTCTGGTGCGGCCGGGCGTCGGCTATATACGGCTCAGCGGGTTCGATCCGCAGACCGCGCGGCAATTCAAGGAAGCGATCGAATCGCTGGGCGGCGAGAAGCTGAAGGGACTGGTTCTGGATTTGCGCGACAATCCGGGCGGCGTGGTGCAGACCGCGCTCGAGTCTGCGTCCTATTTCCTGAAGCCGGGACAGAAGATTCTCAGCGTGAAGGGACGGAGCGTCGCGGGGCAGGATGTCGATGTGCCGAAGACCGCGACACCATACGCATTCCCGGTTGCCGTGCTGGTGAACGCGAAGACGGCAAGCGCCGCGGAGATTGTCAGCGGCGCGTTACAGGATCATGACCGCGCGGTGATCCTGGGTGAGCCCAGCTACGGCAAGGGTCTGGTGCAGAACGTTTTTCCACTTTCGAGCAACACCGCCGTGGCGCTCACCACCGCGTTCTATTACACTCCCAGCGGGCGATCCATTCAAAAGCCGCTGGCCACCGGCCAGTTGGAAGTGGAGAAGCAGTCCGAGGAGTTCAAGACCGATTCGGGCCGCGTGGTGTTGGGCGGTGGCGGCATCCAGCCGGATATCAAGATGCAACCGGAATCGCCCAGCCGTCTACGTATCGTGCTGGATGCCAGCGGCGTGATGACTTCTTTTGCTACGGATTACACGCAGAAGAATAAGATCACCGATCGCTTCGAGGTGACGCCTTCCATTCTGGAGGATTTTCAGGTCTACGCGAGCGATCGCAATATCCAGCCCGGTGTGGCGGAGTGGGCGGCGGTGCGCGCGTGGCTACAAAGCCGGCTGAAGCAGGAGATTTTCAACCAGGCGCTGGGCGTGGCCAAAGGCGACGAAGTGGAAGTGCAAAGGGACCCGCTGGTTCGCGCCGCCGTGGACGCCTTGAGAATTCGGTAATGCCCGGGCCGGATGTTGCAGAGCTAGCGCGGCAGGCGATGTTGTTTGAGAGCCGCGTGGATCGGATAAAAGCCGCGCTGGCGCCGCAAGGGATCGTCTGGTATCCCTACCGGACCCTGCTGTCGTTCGCCGTTTTCGACAAGCTGCTCACCGGACCTCGCCGCCAACTCCTGGACATCGCGGCGGGCGACCCGATTCTCGACTTGGGTTGCGCCGACGGTCTGCTGTCATTTTTCCTGGAGTCGCTCGGGCAAAATGTTTTCGCGATCGACAATCCTCATGTCAATCACAACCAGATGCGTGGCTTCGACGCACTTCGTGCGGCGCTGAATTCTTCGGTCCCGTTCGAAGCCGTGGATCTGGACGCGCAATTCCGCCTCCCCCAGGATGTTTTTGGTCTGGCCATGTTCCTGGGCGTTCTTTATCACTTGAAGAATCCGTATTACGTGCTCGAGGCGCTCGCCAAGCGCGCACGATATTGCTTGCTGAGCACGAGAATTGCCCAGCGTACGCCGCAAGGCAATCCGATGAAGGACGAGTCGCTCGCATATTTTTTGGCGCCCAGCGAAACGAATAACGACGCAACCAACTACTGGATCTTTTCGGAAACCGCCCTGCGCACGCTGCTGGATCGAACCGGCTGGACGGTCCGCGACTTTCAAACTACGGGATTCACCGAGGGCTCCGAACCGAGCCGGGAGAATCGCGATGAGCGCGCTTTCTGCCTGCTTGAAAGCCGCCACTGCCCGCGCTACTCAGTGCATTTGCTGGAGGGTTGGCACACGCTGGAACAAAACAGTTTTCGGTGGACGGAGCGGCGCTTCTCTATCGAAATAAAGCGCCCGCACCTGATCCAGTTTTCCACTTTCCGCTTCGATTTCCGTCTCCCCTCGCCCGGCCCAGCGACGCTGTCAGCCAAAGTGAACGGGGCGGAGATGCCGCCTGCTACGTTCGAGACGGAAGGGGAGCAATCCTACAGCGTTCAGGTCCCGCCGCAAGCGCTGCAGGCCGCCGCGATCCGCATCGACTTCGTGATCGACAAATGGCTACCCGCCGGCGATCGAGACGAACGGGAGTTGGGATTGCTGGTGGCGTTCTGGCGGCCGGGGCTGGAGGGTCCGGATTCGCTACTGCCATTCAAATTCTCGTGAGAGCAGCTAGCGCGAGCCGACCTTGTAAGCCTTCGAGAACTTGTTACGCGAGGCCCCGACGGGTGGCCGCACGATTGACGTACAACCGCTAGTTCTCGTTTATGATTGCGGTAAACTGGGCGACGTGGCAAAGCGTCGGGCTAAGGACCACTACCGGGTATTCTTCAGCCACGCGCACAAGGATCGTTGGATCGCAAAACAATGCGTGAGGCTCATTGAGGAGACCGGCGCGGGGCAAGTGAGAGTATTCTTGGACGAGTGGGAGATCGAAGTCGGACAATCGATCCCTGACTCGGTTCGCACGAACATCGAGCAGTGCGATGAATTCGTTGTCTTGCTCAGCCCGTATTCAAAAGACCGGCCGTGGGTGCTTGCAGAGATCGGCGCAGCCTGGGGCCTGCAAAAGCCTATCATGGTAATAGTCGACAAAGTAGGACCGAAGCAGATGCCGGAGATAATTAACTCACATAAGGCAATCGACCTGAATGACTTCGACGAATATCGCGATCAGCTCTCGAAGCGGGTTAGGCAAAGGCGGCAATCATGAGTGACGGCAGACATTCAAAGCGGCGCGGCGCGATCAAGGTATTTCTCAGCCACTCGAATGTAGATACGGAAGTCGCACGGAAGGTCCGCAACTTGCTGGTACACCGAACCAGCGCCCAAGTCTTTATGTCCGAAGATCTCAACGCCGGCGAGAAATGGGAGACCAAGCTCCGTAATGAATTGGCGTCAGCCGATGTGGTTCTAGCACTCCTGACGCCGCAATCTGTCGATTCGAGTTGGGTGTTGCTTGAAATCGGGGCTGCGTGGGCGCTTGAGAAACCTATCATCCCGGTAATCACCAGACGCGATGTCTTGAACAAAATGCCGGTTTCACTCGAAGGAACCAGGACCATTGCACTGTCCGACATAACGAGCGCGGAGAATGCAGGCAAGTTTGTGGCTGCTTTCGAGGACAGCTTGTCGACCAGTCAAATCGCCTGACCAGGGGATCCCTCGCGGGTCGGTGCTTCGGCTCTAATGCCGGTACGCCTTTTGGAACTTGTTACGCGAGTTGACTACGGTGAACGACCCGTTGGATTGGGCGGTTAACTCCAGATACTTTCCTTCGCAGAACTCGTCGACGTTGGCGATGAACGTGTCCGGCACATTATGCTCTTTGCCGCCGGCCATAGCGTAGTGGAGTTGCCAGAGATCCTCCAGGCCGGGCGAATCCTTGACGATTTGCCAGGCATCGGGACTGCCGCCTTTCTTTGCTCCGTTGTTCATGATGGCCACTCGCGGGTGGAGGGCCTGCACCAGGGCCGGCGAACCGGATTGATTCAAACCGTGGTGCGAAGTCAGGTAGACATCCACGGTCCCGATCGGGTTCGCGGGGCACATCAGCGCCAGTTCCTTGTTCCAGGTGAGATCGCCGAGATCGATGAGCCGGAAGCTGCCGTAGGTGATCAGGACGCCGAGCGAGCGCGCGTTCTCGGTGGCGTCGTCTTCTTTCTTTGGGGAGGAGGCGCAGAAGGGGTTCGGCTGCCCACCACCGGTCAGTGGAGACGAGATGACTTCGCCAGCCGCGGTGAGCACTTGAACGGTAATGCCCTTGATCGGGATCATGTCGCCGGGCTTGACGACGATATGTTGGGCAGCCTTATTCAGGGTCTTGACGTAGTCGCTGTAGTCTTCCTTCACCACCTTGGCGTCTTCCATGTTGGGGCCGTGATCGACAAAGGCGCCAATCTTCATGCGGTTAGCCAGTTGCGGGACACCACCGACATGGTCGCGATGGTAGTGGGTGATGAGGACGTAGTCGATCTCCTTGATCTTGGCGGCTTTGGCGGCTTGCACGATGCGCTCGGCATCGCGGCCGTCGAAGCCGCGCCAGCCGGTATCGATCAGGAGGGATTGGCCGGAGGGCGAGACAATGAGGGTAGCTTGTCCCCCTTCGACATCGATAAAGTAGATCTGGAACGGTCTAGAGTGCGGGATCGGCAGGGCCAAGGCCGAGAGAACCATGGTCAGCAGAAGGAAAGCAGAGCGCATCAACATTTTAGGAATCCTATCACAGCCGGGTAATATTGCCGGAACATGCCCGGAGAGCGTAACGTAGTTTAGGATAGAAGTCCATTATGCCTTACTGTTGCCAATGCGGACAGACGGTCGGGGGCCATGACGTGTTTTGTGCCGGATGCGG
Source organism: Bryobacteraceae bacterium (assembly GCA_035632375.1). Taxonomy (GTDB): domain Bacteria; phylum Acidobacteriota; class Terriglobia; order Bryobacterales; family Bryobacteraceae; genus Palsa-89. Next base: position 23,895 of record DASQGY010000037.1, read on the forward strand.
CGCACGCCAACCCCTGCAGAAGCCCGCGACGGATTACACCTACGGCATCACTCCGCGAACTGCCTCCCTGCTCTGCTATATCCCCGTGGTGGGCTGGGTAGTGGCGATTGTAGTGCTGGCCTCGCAACGGTTTCGCAACGACACGCGGGTGCGCTTCAATGCGTTCCAAGCCTTGTATCTTTTCGTCGCTTGGTTGATCGTGGATTGGGTGGTGAGTCCTATGATGCATATCCCAGGCATCGGTTTCTACAGGGTATTGCCGGCGCTCTTGCAAGTGACTATGCTGTGCGCGTGGATCTTTATGATCATCAAGACGGCGCACGATGAGGTCTACAAGCTGCCGATCTTGGGGGAACTGGCTGAGAAGTCGGTTTCCGAGCAGCGGTAATCGTCCGTCTTACCTGGTCGCCGGAGCGATCTGCTGTAAGGTTTCCGGCATGTCGGCCAGGATGTACGCCATCACCGCCATCGCTGCGATGTTGGCGCGCAGGTCTTCGAGCTTCACTTTGTCGGTGGTGTCGGCACGGGAGTGGTGCCAGTCGAAATAATGCGCTCCAGTTGTGCGGACGGCCAGGCCTGGGACACCGTCGCGCATCAATGGGGCGATATCCGCGCCGCCACCGCCGGGTTGGATGGAACCGGCGTCGATCCGGTCCAGTAGCCTCCCGATTTCCCGCACTTTGGCCAGCGCTGCTTGTCCATCGCCTAGACCGGTGACGCCGAACCCGACAGGTTTCTCCGCGCCGCCGTCCATTTCAATGGCGGCTACGTGGTTGCGGATTTGATCGCCAACCCACTCGCGGTAGGCGACTCCGCCCGCGCCGCCGTTCTCTTCGTTGGTCCAGAAGACGACGCGCAGGGTACGGCGTGGCTTGAGTCCGAGCTTGTGGATCAGGTGCACGGCTTCGAGCGCAGTGATGATGCCGGACCCATCGTCCTGCGCGCCCGCGCCGACATCCCAGGAATCGATGTGGCCGCCGATGACCACCACTTCCTCGGGCTTCTCGCGGCCGGGAATTTCACCGATCACGTTCGCGGAATCGGCGTCGGGGAGCGAACGCGCTTCCATCTCCAGGTGAACACTGACGGAGTTGCCGGCGTCGGTGAGGCGTTGGATCAGCGTGGCGTCTTCGATGGTGACGGCGGCGGCGGGAATCTTCGGATCGGCATCCGCATATTCCAGCGCGCCGGTATGCGGCGATTGCAAACTGACCGGCGTGATGGATCGCACCAACACCGCGACCGCGCCTAGCCGCGCTGCACGGGATGCGCCGCTATGCCGGTAAACCACCGTCCGGCCGTAACCCTGGTAAATAACATTAAAGAGAACGATTTTGCCCTGAATTCCAGCGCGGCCTTTCCTCTCCAGCTCATCGAAGTTCGAAACCGTCACGACTTCGGCGGTGATGCCTCTCTTCGGAGTGGCGACGCTGCCGCCGAGGCCGAGGATGGACAGAGGCTTGCTAACCGGTTCCACCAGCGCAGCGCTTTCGTTCCCGCGCACCCAGTGTGGGACCTTGACGCGCGGGGTAACGACGTTCGAAAGGCCGTCCTCTTTCATCTGCGCGGCGGCCCAGGCGATAGCCTTCTCCAAGCCGGGCGATCCGCTGAGTCGATTGCCGATACGGTCGCAAAGATAGGAGAGCTTGTCCATTCCACCTTGGTCGGTGAGGGCGGCGTCGATGAGTTTGTTCGCGGTCGCGCGATATTGTTCGGTGAGACTCGGGGTGTCTTGAGCGAGCAGGTAGGGCGCGAGCGCGACCGCCGCGATAGGGATTAGGATTGCACGGGACATCAAGGGTACAGAATAGCAGTGCTCAGCTTACCGCCGCGAGTTCGTAGAGGTACTCGACATGGGAACGAGCCGCGCCGGCCATGCCCTGAATCTTCGGATTCTTCGATTCGATGACGTAGTACTCGTCCGGAGCGTGAGCGCCGCTGCCGTGACCGAGGCCGAAGTGGCCGGCGGGCAGCCGCAGCGGATCGCCGGTGAACACGTATCCGGGCCAGGAACCCGCCATGCGTGGCCACAGCATGGGATCGATCCCCGCGCGGCGATAGACGGCGGTGGCGGCGCGGACCAGGGCGGCGTCGGCGGGAGTACTGGTGGGATCGTACCCGCCGGTCATGTTCACTTCAATATCGGCGAACCCGTGTTTCGCGAGATGCGCTTTCAGCGCGGCCAGGGCGCCCGCCGCTGTCATGTCAGGCACCAAGCGCAGGTCGAGCTTTGCAACGGCGCGATGCGGCGTGATGGTCTTGCCGCCAGGGCCGGTGTAGCCACCGACCAGTCCTTCGATGTTCACAGTCGGTTTGGAAACCAGCAGCTCCAGGGCTTCCAAGAAATCGACATCGTGCACCCAGCGCTGAACCCCGAGCTGCTTCTTGATGGTCTGTTCGTTCATGCGTCGCGACGCTTCGCGAATCATGGCCTTCTCGGTAGCGCTCAACGGGCGCGCTTTGTCGGCGTAACCTTCGATGGCAGGCGTGTGGCCGTCGGGGGCGACCAGCGTGTTCAGGGCCTGCACCAGGTGCCACGCGGGACTGTCCACGCGCGCTTCGTTGCTCGAGTGCAGATCGGCTTTCGGCCCGCGCCCCCAGCGCTCGCCGCTGGACACCAGCTCCAGTTCGACGACGCCCTTCGCGCCCAGGTTGATGGACACAGTGCCATCGAGCGACTGCATGCCCATGGCCATGAACACGCCGCTGCACTTGCGCAGCACGGCCAGGATTTCCGGTTTGTGGACTACCTGCGGAAAGTGCGGTGAGCCGATCTCTTCCTCGCCCTCGGCCACGAATACCAGGTTCACCGGCAGCTTGCGCCCGGCGTATTTGAAAGCGTTCAGCGCCGCGAGCAGCGTAGCCTCGGGTCCCTTTTGATTGGTTGCCCCGCGGCCGACGAGTACTTTGCCGAGGCCGGGCTTGTCCACCAGCGTGGCGTCCCATGGCGGCGACGACCACTCGGCGGGATCGGCCTGCTTCACGTCGTACATGAAGTAGAGGCCCATGGTACGCGGCGCGCCGGCGTCGAGCGTGGCGAAGATACCGGGCTGTCCGTCGGTGGGAACTTTCGTGACCTTGTCGAATCCTGCTTCGCGCAGGAAGCGCATGGTGAGATCGCAGCCTTCGTTCATGCCGCGATTTTCGGCGGCGATGGAGGGCTGGCGGATCCATTCCTGCAGGCGGTGGACGGCTTCGTCGTGATGCTTTTCGATTTCCGCGTGGATCGCGTTTACATCGGAGGCGCTTGCGGCCTTGGACGGCCGAGCGGCGAGCGCGGCTCCGGCAACTGCGGTCTGAAGGAATGTTCGTCGATCGATCATGGCGTTGATTATGCGCCGTGCATCGACAGGGGGTCAAGTGGATGTGGGGGTTGTTATCAATCGCGCTAGGCCACAGACTAAGAGTCTGTGTTTGCACAAGCTAAAGCATGTGCCACCACTTGCTGCTGTGCGTGTTGAAATGTACAAACACCAGGCACATCCGCGCGATCGTCTTGCGCTTACTTGGTGACGCGCTTCGGTTTCTGCGCGGCTGCGGGATAAGGCTTGTTGCCCATCATCCCTTTCCAGAGAATGTGGTTGAACTCTGCGGGATCGACCAGGTCTGCATCCGTGAAGTCCATGCCCTTGGTCACCCGAGCCCAGTACTTGGCGTCGTGCCTCGGCTTGGGCACCTTCAGGCCGAGAGGTCTGGGCGGCAGCATAAGCTGGGTGTTGTAGAGATACGCCGAAGGTGAAGCCGTAAAGCTCCAGGGGCTCGGCGTCTTGTTCGCCAGGTCGGTGGTATTGAAGACATCCGCCATCGGCTTGCCCAACGCGTCGTTCAGATTCATCGGGGGAAGGCCTAGAACTTCTTCCATGGTGCGTACGAAATCGATCGTGTTGTATTGCGTGGAGACCACCGCTCCCTGCTTCACATAAGCACCAATGATAAATGCGGGACAGCGATGCGAATCCACGTGGTCGCCGCCGTCCTGCGCATCGTCTTCCACTATGAAGATCAGCGTGTCGCTCGCGTATCTGCTGTTGGCGATCTTCTGCACGAGCAGGCCGACGGCATAATCGTTGTCGGCTACCTGTAGCTCCGGAGTATTCACGCCGTCCATGGCGGCCGGCGGATTGCCTCCAGGGCCCGATCCCGCCAGCCAGTTTCCGGTGTGATCGTGCATGAAGCGAACCAGGCTCAAGGAAGGCAGACCGCCGCCGGCGTAGTTGGCATCGAATTCCCGCGCCCATTCCGCGTAGCGATAAAAGTCGGCATACGCGTTGTCGAAACCACGGAAGTATTGATCGGTGAATGGCGCCAGAGCGACATTCGAGGGGATGGCCTGGATCACGCCGGTCTCCGCAGGATTGCGTACCAGCGGGATGTTGTTGGTCGACGTGTTGTAGAGGGTCCCGTCGATGAAGAATCCGTAGTTGCGAACCGTAAGACCCGCCCGCAGCGCGTTGTCCCACAAATAGCCGGTATTAATTTCATTGTTTGGCCCATCCGGCGCAGAGGTATCGGTCTGCCCAGGCAATCGATCCGGATCGTCCGGTGTAAAGGGGTCGGCTTGCTGCCTGGCCGCGAGCGTCGGAATGGCGACGTTCACGTTGCGATTCAAGCCTTCGGAATCGACACTGAGTCCTCGATATGCGTAGGCGATCGGCCATTGCTTTTGCACCGTATCCGGAGCTTGAGCCGAAGTGCTCCACAACCAGCCGTCCACGCTTACTTCCGCCGAATCCAGGAAGTTGTCCAGCGTCACAAACTGCCGCGCCAGGCTATGCAGATTCGGCGTTACCAGCTTTCCGAATTCAGTCAATTTCGGTTCGCCATTGCCTTGTCCCAGGTCGCCGAGGATCTGATCGTAGGTCCGGTTTTCCTTGAGGATGAAAATGACGTGCTTGATGGCATTATGCACCGCACCCATCACCGCCGCGTCGCTGTCACTCTCTTTGCTGGCAAACCGGTTGTTCAGCGCCACCTGCGCTGTCAGAGACGCGAGCTGCGCCGCATCGGGCAGCGGGAACATCTGCAGGCCGGCTTTCGTCAACTGTGGATTGTACTGATTCGCCGGTCCGCAATTTGGTCCGGCCTGTGGACCATAGCCTCCGTAGCACCATTGGCCATTCGATCCGGTGGGCGATTTCGCATTCACCACATACATGTACACCGATTCGTTGCCGCTGAAAGTCTCAGTGTTCGGATACCAGTTGAAGCTCACCGAATTCGGATACCAACCGGTAGGAATCAGACCAACCACATGGTCGCCGCTATTGGTTCCCGACAGCGCGATCACCGAGACACAATTCAGGTTGCCATTGGTCACGTAAAGCTGTTTCTCATCCGGCGAAAGCGTCACACTGTTCGGATTGGCGCCCTTATATTGCGCGAGCCCGGATGGCAGCAATGGCGCAATTACCGCAATGGTTTCGACAATGGCGTTCTTCACGGTGTCGATTACATCCACCGTATCCGACTGGTCTTCGGCGACGTAGAGCAGCGACTGGGCCGCGTTCAGCGTCATCTTGTTTGGTTGGCCCTTCACGGGAATCCGGCCCACCACCGCCGGAATCCGGCCCAGGCTCACGATATCGATCTCGCGGTCGCGCTCGCTGGAGATGTACGCCATCGCGCTCATGCCCGTGCCCTTGATTACCACCCAAAATGGATATTCGCCGCCCGGCACACCGGCCTTCGCGGGGTCGCTCTTGCCAGGACGCAGGTCGACATCCGTCCCCGGCGACCAGTTGGCGAAGCCACCGTAGCATCTGCTGAAAATGGTGACGGAGTCGTTGTAGTAATTCACCACTACCAGTGTCTTGCCGTCACTCGAAATCGCCACGCCGGCCGCGCACGCCGTCACTCCCACCTGGCTGTTGATAGGCGCTGGTCCGGGCGTAGTTGCGTTCAGGCCAAGGCCCTGGAAATTGTGCTTCAGGAAAAGAGGTAGATTCTTGCTCTCGTCCCACTGACCGGCCGCGTTCAGGGTAAAGACATGAACCACGTCATCGGGTCCGCCGGCTACATAGAAAGCCTGCCCGGTTGGATCGAAGACGATGCCGTTGAAGGTACTGGTGAAGACGAAATTGGGAACCGGGAACCGAATCGGAACAACTTGCTTCAGTGTCTGCTTCGGCGTCGAGATATCGTAGACGAACACGTACTCAGTTGAGTCAGGCAGATACCAGGAGGCGAGTCCCGGTGTTCCCACTGGTTCCGGCGGGTGTTCGAATTTGTAGAGGCGATTGAACCCGCTGGTCAAAACAAGCAGAGTATTGCGATCCGGACTTACCACGGTGGTAACAGCTTGGGAAGCGAGCCAATTTGGATAGTCGGCCAAGCCGGGGTTCAAGCCTTGGAAGGTGGAACCCGCGGGCGCATACGGCGTGATCTGTTGGCCCATGTTGGGCACGTCCTGTGGGGCTGGCTGCTGCGCCTGAGCCAACGCGCCCGAAACTCCCCACATCAGCGTCAGGGCGACCACTACAAACGCAAAACGCCCACAAAGCTTTCTTGTCATTAAGTCTCCTCGAAGAGATAGGAATGGCCAGCCCGGGGTTAGAGAGGCTGTCTACACAGCATATCGGACACAATTCAGCCTTCGCGCAGGACCTTACTCGAATTATTTGGCCTTAGCCCTGGGGGACTCCTGTGGTGTTGTGTGGCTACCACGTCCACACTGTTCCGTAGTACGGATGGCGGGTTGTTAGCGTGGTCCCATAGGCCTTTCAATTTGATTGTCGAAAGAGAATCACAATATTGGGCCATGGTAGCGACCAGACATGTACACTAACCATAAAATTAGCGCCCATGCCGGATAACTAAACGCGAATGGGGCCAGACCTATTGCGTAAAAAAGGACGAAACGCTGGTGAGCACTCTTCCTTCGTGCTTGGGAACACAGCCACATGGAAGCGCTTCCGAACAGTAGTGGAACATAAGCGACAAATACCTCGCCGATGATTGATTGTGCTTTCATGATGACATGGAAAAAGAACGAGACGATCGCAATGGACGTGGCGTAGACAAGTAGGGGGCCGGAGCCAGCGAAATCAGGCCGACACTCAAAAGTTCGCACGGTCAAAAGCTTCTCCGTTTAACGCCGAGCACCGTTCCGCCGAGTTAGGCGCTGGAGCGATCTATTACTTTCCCTAGATCTATGTATGATAGCAACACACCGCTTTTGTTATGTTAATTCACGCGAAGGAGCATTTGTATTCGCTCGTACCAGGTAATTGGCTCGACTCACTCGTAGCGCAGTGCGATGGATGGGTCAACCTTTATCGCACGCCGAGCTGGAACGAAGCACGCCAGCAGGGATATCAGAGCAAGCAGCGCCGCCACGGCGACGAAAGTTTGCGGATCGGTTGCCGTTACGCCCCACAATTGTGCCGATAGGACATGCGTCACGGCGAGCGATACAAGTAATCCGAGTGTCAGGCCGCCCAGAATCAACGGCGCTGCCTGGCGCGCCATCAACTTGAGAACGTCCGGCCTGCTCGCTCCGAGCGCCATGCGGAGTCCGATCTCACGCGTGCGTTGAGCTACAGAAAACGCAATGACACCGTAGATGCCGATAGCGGCGAGCGCCGTGGCCACAACCGAGAAAACGCCCAGCAGCAGCATATAGTATCGCGGCTCCTGGAGTTCGTCGGCGAGATATTGTTCCACGGTGTGCACTTCCGACACCGATACATTCGGATTCACTTCGGCGACCGCCTTTTGCATTGCGGAAGACAGCCTCATGGGGTTGCCGGCGGTACGAATCACGAAGGTCATCTGGACGCGGCTAAATTGATAGGGTCCCCGGTAGCGCATCGGCTGCTGGACGTGCGGGACGTACATCATCGCTTCCGGTTTGGTCTGCCAATGGCGTGACGTGTCGCGAACCACGGCAATCACTTCGCGCGGGCGCTCGTCGGGAACCAGGTCGAGCGTGAGACGCTTGCCGATGGGATCTTCGTTCGGCCAGAATCGGCGGGCCATGGTTTCGTTGATTACCGTGACCCAGGGCGAAGATGCGGTGTCCCGCGCGGTGAAATCGCGGCCGCGCAGGAGCGGAATCTTCATGGTGGCGAAGAAATTGGGAGTGACCGGAATGAGAGTCGCGCTGTAAGCATCCCGCTCCGAACCACGATCGGGAACGGGCTGGCCCTCGATCTGGAATGTCAAGCCCGGCGGGCCCTCGGTGAGTGGAACGTAGGCGCTTCCGGCGGCCGATTGCGCTCCGGGCACTGCACGGATTCGCTGGTATACGCGATCGAACAGCAAGGCCGGCTCCGGGCTGATGTCCAGCAGAGGAAATCCGTGATACGTCCCAACCGGCTTGGAGTACTGCGGCAACGGGAGACGCAATTGGAAGGTGAGCAATCCGGTGGGGTCGCAACCCATTGCTGTGCGCTGCAATCGAACGAAGCTGTTGATCAGCAGACCCGCGCCAACCAGCAAGACCAGCGAGAGCGCAATTTGGGACGCGACCAGTGCGCCCCGTAAGCGCTGGCGGCCGCGGGATGCGCTTGCGCCTCGCGCCGATTCTTTCAGGCTTTCAACCAAGTCGGGCTTGGACGTCATCAGTGCGGGTGCGAATCCGAAGGCGATGCCCGTGAGGATGGAAACCAAGGCAGTGAATCCCAGGACGCGAAGGTCGACTCCGATCTCATGCAGCCGGGGAAAATAAGGCGGGCTGAGTGAGACCAGCGCACGCAGTCCCCACCAGGCCAGCAAGACGCCGAGCGCGCCGCCCAGCAAGGAGAGCAGCATACTTTCGGTGAGAAGTTGACGCACAATGTGTCCCCGGCCAGCGCCGAGCGCCATACGAACCGCCACCTCGGTGCGTCGCGAAGAGGCGCGCGCCAGCAGCAGGCCTGCTACGTTGGCGCAGGCGATCAGCAGCACGAACGCCACCGCGCCTTCCAGCACCAACAACGGCTGGCGCATCTCTCCGAACAATCCTTCGCGGACAGTCTGGACTCGAATCCCCCAGCCCTTGTTGCGGTCCGGAAAGTCCTTGGCGAGTTGAGCAGCGACGGCGTCCATCTCGCTTTGTGCCTGACGAATGCCGACTCCCGGTTTCAGGCGAGCGACGACTACAAGGTATCGAGCCGACCCGCTCAATTGAAAATGATTGAATCGAATCGGCGACCAGAAATCGGAAACGTCGTCTTCGAAGCGAAACTCCGGCGGCATGACGCCGATGATTGAAGTGTTCACGCCGTCCAGAAGAACGGCCTTGCTGAGCACGTTGGGATCGGACGCGAAGCGGCGCTGCCACAGGCGGTGGCTGATCACCATCACCGGCGCGGGTGCGTCAATCGGATCTTCCGCCGCGGTGAAAACGCGGCCCAGGATGGGTTGCACTCCGAGCGCGGCAAACACTTCCGGCGTCACTTCCTCACCCCGGATTCTTTCCGCAGCCACGCCGTTCTGCTGCGTTCCAAAATCGCGCTCGTCTTGAGATGCCGCCCCGAGGGTTTCGAAGGCGCGGTTTTGTTTCTGCCAGGCGAAATACTCGGGAACGGAGGCGCCCCGTGTATCTCGCGGATGCTGCGGGGGCACAGTGGCGACCATCACCACGCGATCCAGGTCGTGATAAGGGAGCGGGCCGAGCAGGATGGTATTGATGAGGCCGAAGATCGCTGTGTTCGCGCCAATGCCTAGGGCGAGCGAGACAACAGCGGCGGCGGTCAAGCCCGGCCGTTTGAGAAGCATTCGCAAACCGAATGCCACATCCTGCCACAGGTTTTTCATCGCGCCTCTCCTCAAGACGATAACCGATTCTATAGAGACGTAGGGCGGGGTTCCACGTTTGGGTTGTTTGAAAAGGCCGATTGACAATCGGCCGCAGGATTCCATCCTGCCCCACACGTCCGGTTCAAATTACAATAGGAATCCTTATGACGTACTACTGGAAGCCGATCGTTATCGTGCTGGCGCTGGCCGCCGCCGCGTTTGCTCAGAATTACGACATCGTGCTGGCGAACGGTCGGGTGATGGATCCGGAATCGAATCTGGACGCGGTACGCAACGTGGGAATTCGCGGGGGCCGGATCGCCGCCGTGTCCGAAGCGCCGCTCACGGGCCGTGTGGTTGTGGACGTCAAGGGTCTGGTGGTGACCGCCGGATTCATCGATCTTCATTCGCACGGCCAGACTCCGGAGAACTACGGATTCAAGGCGCGTGATGGCGTCACCACGGCGCTGGAGCTGGAGGTGGGCGTAAATCCGGTGGCGGCGTGGTACGCGGCGCGCGAGGGCCGGGCGCAGGTGAACTTCGGTGCGACCTCCGGGCACATTCCGTCGCGCATGTTCGTGATGCACGATACCGGACGTCTTTTGCCGCGCGATTCGGCGGCGAACAACATTGCGTCGCCAGAAGAGCGCAAGCAGATTTTCGAGCTGGTGCGGCAAGGCCTGGACGAGGGCGCATTGGGAATCGGGCTGGGCATCGCGTACGTGCCCAAGGCGAGCCGCGAAGAAATTCTGGAACTGTTCCAACTGGCGGGGCAACGCCGTACGCCGATCTACGTACACATGCGCAATGGCGGGCCGGTGGAGCCCGGCGCGATCGACGCATTGCAGGAGATGATCGCCGACGCGGCTTCTACCGGTGCGCCGCTGCATATCGTTCACATCACCAGCATGGGGCTGCGGCAAACGGCGATTTGCCTACGCATGATCGCGGGCGCGCGCCAGCGAGGGTTGGATGTCACCACGGAAGCGTATCCCTACACCGCGGGCATGACCGATCTTTCGTCGGCCATCTTCGACGAGGGCTGGCAGGCGCGGCAAGGCGGGATGACTTACGCCGATCTGCAATGGGCCGCCACTGGCGAGCGTCTCACAGCCGAGACTTTTGCGCGCTATCGCAAGCAGGGCGGCATGGTGGCCATCCATAGCATTCCCGAGGAAGTGGTGCGCTTGGCGGTGGCCGACCCGTCGGTGATGATCGCGAGCGACGGGATTTTGGAAAACGGCAAGGGACATCCGCGCGCGGCAGGTACCTATGCGCGAGTGCTCGGCCGTTACGTTCGAGAACAACATGCGCTGTCTTTGATGGACGCGCTGCGCAAGATGAGCCTGCTGCCAGCGCAAAGGCTCGGCATTCAATCGAAAGGCCGGCTGCAGGTGGGTGCGGATGCCGATATCACGGTGTTTGATCCGGCACGCGTCATCGATCGCGCAGCGTTCGACAATCCGGCGCAATATTCGGAGGGCATTCCATTCGTGCTTGTAAACGGCTCGTTCGTGGTGAGAGATGGGAAGCTGCAGGAAGGGGTTGCGCCAGGGCGCCCGCTGCGGCGCTAGCTGGCCAACTCATGGATGCGGAAGCCGTGCTTGTTCATCACCTCGCGAGCCTGCTCCACCGCCTCCGGCAGCACATAAAAGAACGCACCGATACGTTCACTCCGGAATAGGACGCCGCCCATGTACTTGTCCGGCTCCACGGCGTACTCGACGCCGTATTCCGTGAGCGCGGATTCCAGGCGCAAGGCGTCCCTCAGCTTCTTGGCGATATAGATCAGGTCCATCTCGCGATCTTCGAAGAAATCGGCTTCCCGGCGCATGCCGCTTCAATTTTATCAGCAAGAAGAATGACGGATCATCAGAGCAAGTGATTCGACTACACGCGTGCGGCGAGCGGCAATACTTTTTCCCGGGTTAGCGGCGCCAGCTCAATCTGGCCGGGCGAGTGAGGATCGAGCCAGAGAATCTCGTCGATTTCGGAAGCGGCGCTGATTGGACCTATGAGCTCCACTCGGTAGAGTGCCGCTTCCACAACACAGTCTCGTTCGTTCGCCGCCGGAGCCGTGAACGTGCCGAGGAATGTGGGGCTGCCGGGCCGTACCGAACATCGCAATTCCTCGCTGAGCTCACGCTCCAAAGCGGCAAGGTGAGATTCCGAATCCCGCATCTTTCCGCCAGGCTGCATGAACGCTCGCGTTCCTCTCTTGCGGACCAGCAGGACGCGTTGCGCTTCGTCCTGCACCAACGCGGCTACGATCGGAATGACCGTTTGCGGCGGCTCGGGTGCGTTCGACGCTCGCAGCCATTTCGCCGCGGGCGGGGAATAGTTGCGGAACTCTTTCAGGATCGCCGCGGGCTGCGTATCGAATACCAGCATGGACGCGTGCTCGGGACGGAGAAAGCCCTCGCCCGTCATCCGCTCGATCATGTTCCGCAGCGCGTCGAAATAGCCGTTGGTATTCAGGAAACCGCAAGGCTTATGGTGGATGCCGAGCTGCGCCCAAGTCCACTGCTCGAAAATCTCCTCCAGGGTGCCGGCTCCGCCGGGCAGAGCGATGAAGCCCTCGGACAGCTCGGCCATTCTGGTCTTTCGTTCGTGCATGGTCTCGACGGTGTGGAGTTCGCTGAGGCCAGTATGTTGAATTTCCCGCTCCACAAGCGCCCGCGGCATGACACCAATCACCGCGCCACCGGCGGCTAGCGCGGCGTCAGCGAGCGCACCCATCAGGCCGACGCGGCCCCCGCCGTAAATCAAATCGATGTTGTGCGCGGCGAGGGTTCGCCCCATCTCCTGGGCGGCATTCACATAAAGGGCGTCATTGCCTGAGTTCGAACCACAGAAGACACAGATTCGCATGTCGCTTAGTGCTCGCTCGCTCGCCGCTTATTGCATCGCCCGTACCCGCGCCGAAAACGCCTCGTACGCTTTCGGATTGCCCCGATTCATGAAATCGATTGCCGCCTTCGCCACTGTCTCCATGTTCGCCAGGATCTTCGGATTCTTGGCTGCGGTGCGCCATTCCGGTACGAAGTCGCGCACCTTTTCCCAGACGAACAGCAACTCGTTGCCGCTTTGCAGGAACAGCTCCTGATGCAGGACGCCGGAGGTGATGAACGACGCGGCCATTTCCCAATACGTGACCACCATTCGAAAGAAGGCATCGGCTTCCGAGCCCGGCGGGCACATCGCCTCGCGCTCCGCCATGGTGCTGGCGTGGAACTTGCCGAACCATTTGCGAGCCTCGCGCAGTTTCTCCTCGCGGCGCATGTCGTAGAGCTTCAGAATCAGATTCACGTCTTCGTAAGTTGCGGGTGTTTCCATACTCTCCAGTGTAGTTCGGCGGAGAAAATCCACGGGCGGCGCGCACCACATCCTGGGAGGGTTGCTGAAAAAGGCTTGCTTGCAGGCTGGAGGATCCACAGGCTAAAGCCTGTGCTACCTAACTCCTGGTACAGCCTGTGAAAGGCTTTTTCAGCAAACTCCAAGGACAATCGTGCTCGCGCCCACGCTCACTAAAGAAGACGAACTACACTGGCTTGCTCTGCGGCTGATTCCCGGTCTGGGCGCGCGCAAGACCGGCCAGCTTCTGGAGCGATTTCGCACGCCGCAAGCGATTCTCCAGGCTTCGCGCTCCGAGCTCGAAGCAAGCGGCCTCTCTGGCTCCGTGGCGCAAACCATCGCCAGCGGGTGCACCTTCGAAGACGCCGTGGACCAGCAGCAGAAGATGCTGGAATCTGCCGCGGCATTGATCCCCATCGCCGACCCCAGGTATCCCGCGCGCCTCAAAGAGATCTTCGATCCCCCCATCGCCCTATTCGCTCGCGGACGTCTGGATCTGCTGCAATCCATCATGCTGGGCGTAGTGGGCACGCGCCGGCCGACGGCTTACGGCACTGCGGCCACCGAGCGCCTGTCGCCCGATCTAGCGCAAGCGGGAATCACCATCGTCAGTGGCATGGCGCGCGGCATCGACACCTCGGCGCACAGAAGCGTGCTGGCCATCGGCGGCGATACGGTCGCCGTATTTGGCTGCGGCGTCGATCTGGTCTATCCCGCAGAGAACCGTAAACTGGCCGCCGAGATCGCCGAGAAAGGTCTGCTGCTCTCCGAGTTCCCGATGAGCGCGCCCGCCTACCCGCAGAATTTTCCCATACGGAATCGGGTCATCAGCGGCATGAGCGTGGGGGTCCTGGTGGTGGAAGGGGCGCAGTATAGCGGCTCGGCCATCACCGCCAGAATGGCCATGGAGCAGCAGCGCGAGGTTTTCGCCGTTCCCGGCAACATCACCTCGAAAATGAGCTGGGGCCCCAACCTGCTGATCAAGGAGGGCGCCAAGCTGGTTCAGGAGTGGAACGACGTACTGGTGGAACTCCCGGCGGAGACCAGGCGAGCGTTGATCGCCAAGGCGCGAGCGCGTTCCGGCCAGATCTCGTTGGAAACACAGGACAACGACACCGCGAATCAGCCCGAAATCAGCCCCGCCAGCCGTGCCTTACTGGCCAGCGTGAAGCCCGACATCCCCACCCACGTTGACCAACTGATTGAAACTTTTGATACCCTGACACCATCAGAGATAGTTGCCGGACTGTTCGAGCTGGAGATGCTCGGCTTGGTCAGGCAACTCCCCGGGAAGAACTTTGTTAAAGTGTGGTAGGTTCTAACCATCATCCGAAAACTGTAAACACTCGTACGGCATCATAAGGGTAACTATGGCAAAATCTCTCGTCATCGTCGAATCGCCGACGAAGGCGAAAACTATCGGGAAATACCTCGGCAAGCAATACGTCGTTATGGCTTCGTTGGGACACGTGAAGGATCTTCCGAAGAAGGACCTCGCTGTCGACGTCGAGAAAAACTTCGAGCCGCACTACGAAGTCATCGAGGGCAAGAAGAAACTCATCTCCGAGCTGAAGGCCGCCGCGAAGGGCATGGAATCCGTGTACCTGGCGGCCGACCCGGATCGCGAAGGCGAGGCCATCTGCTATCACCTGCAGGAAGAATTGGACGGCGCGAAGAAGGGCGGCCCCAAGTTCTATCGCCTGATGTTCAACGAGATCACCTCCAACGCCATCCACAAGGCATTCGAAAAGCCCGGTGTGGTGAACCTGCATCTGGTGGACGCGCAACAGGCGCGCCGCATTCTGGACCGGCTGGTGGGCTACAAGATTTCGCCGCTCCTGTGGGACAAGGTCCGCCGTGGACTTTCCGCCGGCCGTGTGCAGACGGTCGCGCTGCGCCTCATTGTCGATCGCGAGCGCGAGATCCGCGCGTTCATCAAACGCGAGTACTGGACCATCGACGTTCAGCTCAACGCCAAGAAGCCGCCGGTGCTCACTGCGCGGTTCAACAAGAAGGACGACCAGGCGATCGAGATCCCCAGTGAGACGGAAGCAAAGTCGCTGCTCGATCAGATCGATGGCGCGAAGTACATCGTCCACTCGGTCAGCACGCGCGAGAAAAAGCGGAATCCGGTTGCGCCGTTTATTACCTCCACTTTGCAGCAGGAATCGTCGCGCAAGCTGCGGTTCAGCGTGAAGCGTACCATGATGCTGGCGCAGCGGCTGTACGAAGGCATGGAGGTCGGCACCGAAGGTTCGGTGGGGTTGATCACCTACATGCGAACCGATTCCACGCGCGTTTCGGCCGACGCGCTGGAAGATGTACGCGGCTTGATTAAGGACCGCTTTGGTCCGCAGTTCTGTCCCGAGTCCCCCAACATCTATAAGAGCAAGAAGGACGCACAGGATGCGCACGAAGCCATCCGTCCCTCCTCGGCGCGGCGCACCCCGGAAGACATGGCGCCGTATCTGCAGGAAGATGAGCTCAAGCTCTACCGGCTGATCTGGATGCGCTTCGTGGCGTCACAAATGCCGCCCGCTGTATTCGATCAAACGACGATCGATGTCGCCGCCAAGGGCAAGGACGGCTCGACATACATGTTCCGGGCAACCGGCAGCGTGCCCAAATTCAAGGGCTTCTTAGAAGTCTACGAAGAAGGCAAGGATCAGAAGGACGAAGACGACGAGGAGTTGAAGCATCGTCTGCCGCTGGTGGCCGAGGGCGAAGAGTTGAAGTTCAAGGCCATCGGACCCGAGCAGCATTTCACCGAACCACCGCCGCGCTTCAACGAGGCCACGCTGGTGAAGGAGCTGGAAGCCGATGGCGTGGGCCGCCCGTCCACCTATGCGTCCATCCTTTCCACCATTCAGGAACGCGAATACGTGAAGAAGGAAGGCGGCAAGTTTGTACCTACCGAGTTGGGAATGGTGGTGACCGACCTGTTGCTCGAGAGCTTTGAAGACCTCTTCGATGTGAAGTATACGGCTCGCATGGAAGAGAAGATGGACGAAATCGAAGAAGGCAAGATGGATTGGCGCGAGGCCATGTCCGAGTTCTACGAGCGGTTCCAGAAGGACCTGGAGCACGCCGAGCGGCACATGACCGACATCAAGCGCATGGAGGAGCCCACCGGCGAGAATTGCGAGAAGTGCAGCAAGCCGATGGTGATCAAGTGGGGCAGGTTCGGAAAGTTCATCGCTTGTTCCGGCTATCCGGAGTGTTCGAACACACGCGAGCTTGCGCCCGATCCAGCGAGCGCCGAAGGGGTCACCGAGCAGGACGCCGAGGAATACTGCGAGAATTGCGGCCGCCCCATGGTCCTGAAGAAGGGCCGCTTCGGCCAGTTCTACGCTTGTTCCGGTTATCCGGATTGCAAGACCACCAAACAGATCGGCGGCACGCAGAAGAAGAGCGATGTACCGCTGGATGAAAAATGCCCGCAGTGCGGCAACAATCTGGTGCTGAAGAACGGGCGCTTCGGCGAATTCACCGCTTGCAGCAATTACCCCAAGTGCAAATTCGTCAAGCAGAAGACCATCGGCGTACCCTGTCCGAATTGTTCCGAGGGACAAGTGGTGGAGCGGCGGTCCAAGCGCGGCAAGACCTTCTACGGATGCAGCCGCTATCCCGAATGCGACTTCGTTGCATGGGGCAAGCCGATGCCGGAGAAATGCCCCGAGTGCGGTGGCGGCTACTTGATCGAGAAGTGGCTCAAGGCTGGCCCGGTGGCGCAATGCCCCAACGCGGAGTGCAAGTACAAGCGGCCGCTGCCGCAGGTGGAAGCTACGGCGTAAGATTAAACTTACTCGCCGTTCATGCCGCAAGCCGACTACGGTATCGACGCTCCCAAGCTGGTCAAGCGATTCGCCGTTCGCGGGGGTCTGCTGATGATCTTCGCCGCAATCCTGTTTCTGGCCAATCGCAACACCAGCCCGGGTGCCGCGAACGCGCTCTCCAGCATGCTGCTGGCGGTAGGGGTGGCGTTCACGGTCACTTCCGTGGTTATGCTGTGGAGCAGCCGTGTCGGCAAGCTCAAGCTCCGCGACCGGATTCTCGATGGCCTTCCCTGGCGAGGCGATGAAAACGTCCTGGACGTTGGCTGTGGCCGCGGTCTGCTGCTGATTGGCGCCGCCAAGCGGCTGAAAAAGGGCAAGGCTACGGGCGTCGACATTTGGAACGCAGACCACCTCTCCGGCAACAGCGCGGATGCCACGCTGGCCAACGCCAAAGCCGAGGGCGTGGCCGACCGAATCAAGATCGAAAACGCCGACGCCCGCAAGCTCCCCTTCGGCGCGAATAGTTTCGATATCGTGCTCTCCAGTCTGGCCATTCACAACATCCCGCAGAGTACGGAGCGCGCCAAGGCGTTGCGGGAGATCGCGCGCGTCCTGAAACCGGGCGGCCGCGTGGTGATCTACGATATCTTTCACACTGCCGAGTATGCGAAGTCCTTTGAAGACCTCGGCTTAGCTGATGTGAAACTCTCCGGCTACCGTTTCCTCTGGTGCGTCCCCTCCCGCTCCGTCAGCGCGACCAAGCCTGCGGTATAGACCGAATTGTAGCGATGAACGTTGGTTTTCGCAGTTGTGTCTGCACATTATAGCCCTTAGTCCTCGTCTTTCCCGCTATACTACTTGAGAAGATTTCACAACTCAGGACGGTTTAACCATGAAAGTGCTCATTGCGCTGTGCATGTGTGTTGCGATTACTGTGTTCGCCGCGCCTCCAGCCAAGGCCCCGGATCCGCTCCAACCTCCAATACTCGATAAGCCCATCGCCCCTGGGAACACGGTCACAGGCAAGACCGCTAACACGAAGTATCAGATTATAGTGAAGGTATTCGGGGATTCTGGAGACGTCAAGCAACTCCCTGCCGGGATGGATCCGGCTAGTAACCGTTTTTACGTCGTACTCAACGACTCCTTGAAGGCCAAACAGATCGTGCAGGCTTTTCTGGTGGTCAATGGGAAGGAAACCGCGGCGTCAGTACCAGTCCTCGTAGATGGACCGCCGGCGGTGCCGGACACTACCGCTGTCGCAACTCCACCGGCCGATCCGTGTGCCAAATTGCCCACGGATACAAGCCTCCCGCAGCCGTCCATCGGCCCTTTGGCTGCCGACGATACTGAAATAAAGGGGGCCTCGGCGTTCCTCTCGGGTAACGTTTCAGTGTGTGTGAATGGGACAAGCGTCAAGGTGAAGGACTCAGCCACGGGAACCGCCGCCGCTTCTATTCCCTTCAAGAACGGCTCTTACGAAGCCTTTGTCGACGCTGGTCAGTTGAAGGAGGGAAATGGTGTGGTCGTTGTCATCACCAACGGCAATCGGAGACTCACCAATTCCGTCGTCGTCGGCGCTTCCGCGAAGCTTCCCGCCGATGCTTGCACTACGCCCGACAGTCAGTTGTCGTCAGCGCTTTCACCAATCAAGTTGCACCCCGCGCTGGAGGACGGAGCTCTTGCCGTTATCGGTGTCGCACCCCTGCCAAAGGGCACTGTGGTCGCCTGCCTGAAAGGGAAGGCGCTGACGCAGATCGGGCAAGTGGATGATCAGGGAGCCTTCACTCTCAACGTAACGGATAGTGTCACCCAAGGGAAGACGATTGATGTGTTCGTGACGTCTGCCGACAATAAGACCCGCACCAAGACTTCCGTTGAGGTCGCTCCCGTGAAATTTACGGAAGTGGAACTGAGCGCAACACCCAAGGAAGGACAGAAAACTATATACGTGAACGCTTCGCCTACCGGCACGGTGCACTACTCCCTGTCCGCATTCGTGAATGGTGAACAGGCGAGAATAATCGACGGCTCGGGCAACGAAACGGATTCCGTGCCAACGAGTACGACAGGCGCGACGGCCATCCAACTGAAAGATCCACTCGATGGAGGCCAGTGTGTGCAGGTGGTGGAGTTCGAAACCGGGAAAAGAGTACTCCCAGACCGCTCATTGCTAGGTTGCGCAGCTACGGACCACGCCGTTGAGAAGAACTACGCTGTGTCAAGATCAACGCCTACAGTGGCATTCTTCGATTTTGGACGCATAAGGAGCTACTTTGTGGCAGGCAGTTTGCTCAGCTTCGACGGCGGTAGCTTCTCTCAGCCAAGCGTATTTTTAGCCTTGAACGCCAATCGCAACTGGATCTGGGGCGGCATGACTCCCGTAACAAAGGACGCCGGAATAGAGCAAACAGGTCATCGCTTCATGTTCGACACGTTCTTCGAAGCTAGGCTCACTACGGTACCGGTTGCCGTTGGCGCCACGCCAACTCTTCAAAGCACTCTGACATCTCCGAAGGCAGGAGAGCTTGTAGGTGGTGTGTCGGCGCCCATCATCGTGGCAACGTGGTCCCACGGCAAGGATCCTTACGGGTTCACCGTCGGTCCGATCGCCAAAGTCGGCTTTCTCACTCCAGTCGGCTCCACGACAGGCGCTACTGTAACGCCGCAGTCTTTTTACACCAACTATGGCTTCGGGACGAGGCTTGGTTTTCAAAAACTGACTTATTCGTCGAACATCGCTCCTGAGACAATCTCCTACATTGACGTGGTGTCCGGGCGCTTCAGCAATTTCGATCTTAACCACATGCGACCATGGCGCTTCGCATTCGAAGGACTACTAAAAGTACCTTCGACGCCGCTCTTCGTTGGCTTCAGCGCGAACATTCACCAGAACTTCGGACTAGGCAAGGGCAATCCCGCCAGTAATGCGCGCGACGACCTCCGCTTCCTTTTTGGAGCCAAGTTCGACGCCGGCAAGCTCTTCGACGCGATCGGGCAGATCAAGTAGGTCAGGATACTTCGGGGAGATCGACCGACTACTGACTAGCCCGCAGCCTGGCCCCCGCGCGCCCGCACCCTGTGGTTTCATAGAAGGGTTATGAACGCAGAACGGAACCGCCTGCAAGCCGCTAGGCAGCGAACGAAGCATTGGAAGCGTTGGGGCCCTTACCTCACCGAGCGCGCCTGGGGAAACCCTCGCGAGGATTACAGCGCTTACGGCTGCTCCTGGGATTACTTCACCCACGATCACGCGCGCTACCGGGCCTATCGCTGGACCGAAGACGGCATGGCGGGCATCTGCGACAATCACCAGCGCCTCTGCTTCGCCTTTGCGTTCTGGAACGGCCGCGATCCCATTCTCAAGGAGCGCCTCTTCGGTCTCGGTGGGCCCGAAGGCAATCACGGCGAGGACGTCAAGGAGTATTATTACTACCTCGACTCCACGCCTACGCACTCCTACATGAAGTATCTGTACAAGTACCCACAGGGCGAGTTCCCGTATGCACAAATCGCCGAAACCAATCGTGGCCGTTCGCGCCTGGAATCCGAGTTCGAACTAATCGATACCGGCGCATTTGAGCAGAACCGCTACTTCGACATCTTCGTCGAATACGCCAAGCACGATGCCGACGATATCCTGGCGCGGGTGACCATCATCAATCGCGGGCCCGATCCGGCTTCGCTCCATCTACTACCAACCGTATGGTTTCGCAACACCTGGAGCTGGGGTTATGGCACTCCACGGCCGGAATTGTCGCGCTTTGACGCGCACACCATCGGGATCCGGGAGCAATCGCTGGGCGAATTCAAACTGTGGCTCGAAGACGCTCCGACGCAGTTGTACACGGAGAACGAAAGCAACAGCGAGCACTTGTGGGGATCTCCGAATGTCCAGCCCTACACCAAGGATTCTTTTCATCGCTACTTGGTTGACGGGGATAAGAATGCAGTGAACCCCGATGAGACCGGCACGAAGGCGTGCGGCCTGTATCACATCGACCTGGACCCGCTAGGCTCCCAGGTGCTCCAATTCCGTCTGTACTCCGGCGATGCTCCCGCGCCGGATATCACGCAGGTTTTCTTCGACCGCATCGAGGAAGCCGACGAGTTCTATAGCTTCGCGCCGGCGCATCTATCGGATGATGCGCGCATGGTGCAACGCCAGGCTCTCGCCGGCCTGCTGTGGAGTAAGCAGTTCTATCACTACGTCGTCGAGCAATGGCTGAAGGGCGACCCGGCAATGCCGCCACCGCCGCCCGAGCGAAAGGGCGGCCGCAATCGAAGTTGGATTCACGTCTACAATGACGACGTGCTTTCCATGCCGGATAAATGGGAGTACCCGTGGTTCGCCGCCTGGGATCTCTCATTCCACATGATCCCGTTTTCGTTAGTCGATCCCGACTTTGCCAAGAATCAACTGGCGCTCTTGCTTCGCGAGTGGTACACATCGCCCAACGGCCAGTTGCCCGCCTATGAGTGGGAGTTCGGCGACGTGAATCCGCCGGTCCATCCCTGGGCCTGCTTCCGTGTTTTCAAGATCGACAAAAAGCTGACCGGCAAAGCGGACTACGGTTTCCTGGAATCGGTATTTCACAAGTTGCTGATGAACTTCACCTGGTGGGTGAATCGCAAGGACTCGCAGGGGAACAACATTTTTGAAGGAGGCTTCCTCGGCCTGGATAATATCGGCGTTTTCGATCGCAGCAAGCCGCTCCCCACCGGCGGCTTTATCGAGCAGGCCGACGGCACCGCCTGGATGGCCATGTTTTCCCTCATGATGCTGCGCATCGCCATCGAGCTGACGCCGCACGACCGTGCTTATGAGGACATCGCCAGTAAGTTTTTCGAGCACTTCCTCTATATCGCCAGCGCGATGAATCGGATGGGCGACGGCGGATTGTGGGACGACCAGGACGGCTTCTTCTACGACTGGCTCCGGCTTCCGGACGGCACCAGTTTCCCAATGCGGGTTCGCTCGCTGGTCGGATTGATTCCGTTATTCGCCGTTACCACTCTGGATTCCCAACACCTCGACACCATGCCCGGCTTCAAACGGCGCATGTCCTGGTTCATCAAGCACCGGCCCGACCTGTGCGGCAACATCGCGTCCATGACGCATCACGGCGTTGCGGAACGGCTGCTGCTCTCCATGGTGCACCCATCGCGATTGCGCCGCGTCCTCGAAACCATGCTCGACGAGAACGAGTTCCTGTCGCCTTACGGAATTCGCGGCATTTCGCGATTCCACAAGGATCATCCGTTTGTGCTTCAGGTGGACGGACACGAGCATCGCGTGGATTACGAGCCGGCCGAATCCACCACCGGCATTTTTGGAGGCAACTCGAACTGGCGCGGGCCGGTGTGGTTTCCGGTGAACTTCCTGATGATCGAATCGCTGCAGCGCTACCATCACTACTTCGGCGACGAATTCCAGGTGGAGTGCCCCACCGGTTCGGGCGTGATGATGAACCTGTCGGACGTAGCCGCCGAGCTCTCACACCGCTTGGCGCGGATCTTCCTGCGCGACGAGCATGGACGCCGCCCGGTGTTCGGAGGTGCGGAAAAGTTCCAGACTGACCCCTATTTCCGCGATCACATACTGTTCTACGAGTATTTCCAGGGAGACAACGGAGCAGGCCTGGGCGCGAGCCACCAGACAGGCTGGACCGCCCTGGTGGCGAAGCTATTGCAGCAGAGCGGGGAGTAGATTTTCGTTGTTGGCGGAGGCTGGTCCGCTCTTGTGGAACAGCTTCTGCCGTAGGTCTGGGCGCAACCAGCGCTGATTGCGCCCCCAGCCAGACTCTCTGGACCAACTGTGCTGAGGGCCACCCACTCCAGCCGCCGTTCCCCGGTGATGGGTTGAGCCTCGTCGCTGCTGCTGGACGGGACGGACGGCGTCTGCCCCCATCCCATCCCGGCAGCAGAAACGAACACAGCGAGAACGTTCCGGTTCAAACCCGGCATGGTCACGCCCTTCGAGCCAAGTGCGCCACCAAAGAAACGACAAAAAGGATCACGAAAATAAAGAACAGAAGCTTGGCAATGCCCGCGGCCATCATCGAGATCCCGGTGAATCCGAACACTGCCGCGAGAAGAGCAATCAAGAGAAACATCAACGCCCAATACAACATGTGATTTCTCCCTCCACCATGCCGGCTTGCATTCCGTGGGCCAGCCTGCATGTGCTTTGGGGCCAGTGGGATAGCAAAAGATTCCAAGAAATGTTTGGATAGAATATGCCGCAGAGCCCGTTGGAAATACGGGCTAACCCTTGTCACCTGGCTTCGTCCATAATGGAACGAGGTGGCCCGATGAAAAAACTCCTGCTGTTGCTCTGCACTTCTGCCCTGGTCTTCGCGGGCGATAGTTCCCGCTATCGCGAGGACTTCCATTACAGCTATCCGCAGTCCGCGGGCGGGCGTTTCGCGCTCGACAATTTCAATGGCTCGGTGGAGGTCACCGGCTGGGATCAGAACACCGTTGACATCTCCGGCACCAAGTACGCCGAGAGCCAGCAACTGCTGGGCTCCATCCGGATTGAGGCGTCGAGCTCCGGCAATGCGGTTCGCGTCAAGACCACCCATCCGGATGTACACCACGGCAATATGGGCGCCAAGTACATCATCAGGGTGCCTCGCCGCACCGAACTGGAAGACGTTCATAGTTCCAATGGATCGCTGCGGGTGGAAGACATCGAGGGCAACGCGCACCTCACGACCTCCAACGGCTCGGTTCACCTGGCTAGGATTCGCGGCAACGTGGACGCCCGCTCTTCGAACGGCAGCGCCGAGGTCAAGGACGTGCAGGGTAACGTAAACTTCAAGACCTCCAACGGCGGTGTGCACGGCGACAACGTGGCTGGAGTCTTCGAGGCCGAGACCTCGAACGGCGGCATCCGCGTGCACTTGAGCGACCCCGAGGCGGGGCGGCCAATCCGGCTCTCCACTTCCAACGGAGGCATCGAGTTGCAAATGGATACGTCGCGCCAGAACGATATTCTCGCCTCCACCAGTAACGGACCCATCGTGGTGCGAATGCCCGCCGGCGTCGGCGCCAATGTGCATGCCGCAACCAATTCCAGCGGATCGGTTCGCAGCGACTTCGATATTCTGATTCGCGGCGGAGAAATTTCGAAACACCGCATGGATGGCGCCATCGGCGGTGGCGGATCCCGGATCGATCTGACTACTTCTAATGGCAATATCAGCCTGGTAAAGATTTAAGGCTTGTCGAAAGCCAATCTACAGACCTACGCTCATACGCTGCTCCGCGTTGTCGCCGGCTTCACCTACTCGCTGCACGGTTTCCAGAAACTGTTCGGGTATTTCGGCGGCATGGGCCACGGCGCTCACGCGAAGATCTTTTCCGAGATGTGGATTGCGGGTATTGGAGTGCTTCGGCGGGCTGTTGATTCTGACAGGCCTGTTTACCCGGCCAGTGGCGTTCCTGCTATGCGGTGAGATGGCCGTGGCCTACTTCAAACAGCACGCTCCGCGCGGATTCTGGCCCATCGAGAACGGCGGCGAGTTGGCCGTGCTTTATTGCTTTATCTTTCTGTACTTGATGAGCTCCGGGGCAGGCCCTTGGAGCCTGGACCGACACGTCCGCAAGAAGAATTAGCCCCGCAGTATCCGCACGGCGTCGGTTAGCATGTTCCCACCCGCCGCTTGACCGGCGCCCACAGGACGCGCGGTGCCGTCGGCTGGAGGCTTTTCCTCGCCCTCGCCAGGCGCAAGGAACAGATTCGCTTCCAGGCCGTGCTGCTTGGTGTAGAGATCCCAATAGCGGCCGCGGGCCGCGTATAGCTCCTCATGTGTGCCCCGCTCCACGATGCGCCCGGTTTCGACCACCAGAATCTGATCGGCCCGCCGGATAGTGGACAGCCGGTGCGCGATCACGAATGTAGTCCGGCCTTGCATCAGGTATTTCAAGCCTTCCTGGATCATGGCCTCGGATTCGGAATCGAGGCTCGATGTGGCCTCGTCCAGAATCAGGATGCGCGGGTCGGCCAGGATGGCGCGCGCGATGGAAACGCGCTGGCGTTGGCCACCTGAAAGCTTCACGCCGCGCTCTCCTACGATGGTGTCGTACTTCTTTTCGAAACCTTCGGCGAACTCGTCGACGCGGGCGATCCGGCACGCTTCCATGATTTGTTCTTCGGTCGCGCCGGGCCTGGCGAACGCAACGTTCTCGCGAATGGTCCCGTCGAAGAGGAACGTCTCCTGCAGCACGACGCCGAGTTGTGTGCGATAAGAATCGAGCCGGACCGTGGAGAGATCGGCGCCATCGACGAGTATCGTCCCCTCCGCCGGTAGATGAAAAGCGGCGATCAGACCGATCATGGTCGATTTGCCCGATCCAGATGGCCCCACCAGCGCAGTCACAGTGCCAGGCTCGGATTGAAACGACACCTCGCGAAGCACCGTCTTCCCGGCGTCATAAGCAAAGCTCACGTTGTCGAATACGACGCGCCCCGTGATCGGGGGCAGCGCGACGGTTCGGTGTGGGTCCTGATCCTCCGGCCTTTCGCGCAGCACTTCGCGCGTACGTTCCAGTCCTGCAAGGGCCTCGGTGAGTTGGGTCCCAATTCCCACAATCTGGAACACCGGTGCCACCATGAAGACCAGCAGCGCATTGAAGCTCATGAAAACTCCCAGAGTCATCACTCCGGCGCCGATCTGGCGAGCTCCTACATACATGATGAAACCACCCACTACGCCGGTGAGAACGGTGGCGGAAAGGCTCATGAAGGACATCGCGGTTAGGGACTTCAAGACGTTGTCTAGAAGCCGTTTTACTCCGGCTGCGAACACTTGCTCTTCCCGCTCTTCGGCGTGGTAGCCCTTCACCACGCGGACGCCTCCCAGCGATTCAGTGAGACGGCCGGTCACCTCGGCGTTGATCTTTCCGCGCTCGCGGAAAATGGGCCGGATCACGCCGAAAGCCTTGCGTAGCACCAGCACAAACACCACGATGATCGCCAACGCAATCGCGGTTAGGAGCCAATTGAGATAGAGCAGCCTGCCAAGTACCAGGAAGGCCACCAACAACCCGCCCACCAATTCGATGAGGCCGGTGCCCAGCAGATTGCGAATGCCTTCCACGTCGGTCATGATGCGCGACACCAGGGCGCCCGTCTTGTTGGCGTCGTAATAGGACACTGGGAGATGAGCGACGTGCGACTGCACCTTCCGGCGCAGCTCGGCGATCAGACGTTGCCCCTCTTTCGAAACCAATTGGGTTTGCGCAAAGGAGGTGATGCCCTGGATCAGCGTGGCGGCCATCACGGCGAGCACCAGCCACGGCAGCATGCTGGTGTTCTTCTTGCCGATTACATCGTCTATCAGGTACTGCGTCGAAACCGGCAGCACCAGTCCGCAAGGACGGCTTATGGCCATCAGCAGAAAGCCCAGCGCGAGAATCTTGCGCCGCGGACGAATCAACTCACGGATATCCGGCCACAATTCCCGCAGGCGTTCGGACGAGCGTTTCTTGGGGGTTTGCGGCGTCACGGGGGCTTGAACTATTGTATGGGATGCGCCACCTGCGCCGTTGGATGCTTTCTTAACCATGCCCAATCTTTACGCCGGCACATCCGGATTCGCCTATCCAAGCTGGAAACCCGAGTTCTATCCGGAAAAGCTGGCGGCGAAAAAGTTCCTGTCGTATTACTCCCAGCGCCTGAACGCGGTGGAGGTGAACTACACTTTTCGGCGGCTTCCTTCGGTGTCCACGCTCGAAAACTGGGTGGCCGAAACGCGCCCCGGCTTCGTGTTTCCGCTGAAAGCGCACATGCGCATCACACATATCCTGCGGCTGAAGCCGACGGAGTTCACGGAAGTGTTCTTCAAGGCGATTGACCCCTTACGCTCCGCCCGCCGCCTAGGCCCGGTGCTGTTCCAATTGCCGCCTGCATTGAAACGCGATGACGCGTTGCTGGGCGATTTCCTGGCAACGCTGCCCCACGATCTGCGCTGCGCTTTCGAATTCCGCCACCCCTCCTGGCTGGCGGACGAAACCTACAAGCTGCTGGAGAAGCACGGTGTGGCGCTGTGCCTGGCGGAATCGGAAAAGCTGGTGATCCCGGAAGTGGTCACTGCGAACTTCGTGTACTCGCGCCTGCGGATGCCGGAGTATTCACCGGAAGATCGCAAAGAAATTGCAAGCCGCGTAGAGCACTTGTTAGATCGCGGCCAGGACGTCTACGTTTTCTTCAAGCACGAAGAAACCGCCGCGGGTGCACTCTACGCAGAAGAACTACTGAAAAACTTCCCCAGCGAAACAGCAAGTAAGGAATAAAGGCGCGCAGCGCCCACCACATTCTGGATTGTGGATTCTCTCCAGAAACTCGCGCCAAACCTATGCTCATTCGGACTGTAGGGCAGGTTGGAAACCTGCAGCGGGTTGGCAACCCGCTTGGCGAAGCGCGATTAACAATCGCGCGCAGGGTGGCAACCTGCCCCACAGGCTGATGATCAATACCCGACGCAACGAGTCTCTGTTTCATGCAACCGCCCCGATGGGGCGGCTGCGCGCTGGCTCCTGGATTCCAGTACCCTACCTCGCCGCCTTCTGCTTCCTGCCCACCGCCTTCTGTTTCGGCGCTTCGGCCTCCAACCCGGCCTCGGAAGCTGCCGGCTTCTTGGCGATCGCCAGGCTCTTCTTCAACGCCTCCATGATGTCGATCACTTTGGCCGGCTCGGCATGTGGCGGCGTCACCACTTCCTGACCCTTGATCTTGGCATCGATCATGGCTTGCAGGTTCTCGCGATAAGTGTCCTTGTACTTCTCGGGTTCAAAGGGAGCGGCCAGCGATTCCACCAACATCTCCGCCAGCTTCACTTCCTGGTCCTTCACCAGGCTGGTGTCCGTGCGGAATTCCTCCACCTTGCGCACTTCATGCGCGAAGTACATGGTATGCATCATCAGCCCGTTGGACCCCGGCCGGAAGATGACGATGTGCTCGCGATTGTGCATGGCGATCTTAGCCACGCCCACGTAGCCGGTTCGCTTCAGGGTGTTGAAGAGCAGCGCGTACGGTTTTTCGCCCGCATCGTCCGGCGCCATGTAGAAGGAGCTTTCGAAATAGACGGGATCCACTTCAGTGGACTTGACGAACTCCAGGATCTCCATCACCCTCGCCGACGGCGGCGCCATCTTCTTGATTTCCTCGTCCTCGATGACGACGTAGCGGTCCTTTTCGTATTCGTAGCCCTTCACGATTTCGCTGCGCGGGACGGGCTTATCCTCGGCCTGGCAGTAGATCACCTGCTTAATGCGCGAGTTGTCCGTCTTGTGTAGCTGGTTAAAGCTGATGCTATCGCCGCGCGCGGCGGTGAACAGCTTGACGGGAAACGAAACGAGACCGAAAGTGAGGTGCCCTTTCCATACTGTAGAGGCCATGGCGACAATCTCCGATGTTAATCCTATATAGCACGATCGTCAAACATTTTCAATAGGGAACGTTTCTAGGGCTCTGGACCCCCGCCGCCGCGCGCTATGATGGCCTCACCATGTCCAGCGCAGCCGATCCCATCGAACGAATCCAGTGCCAGTGGTGCCAAGGCATGAACGAAAAGACGGCTCTCACCTGCCGGGCCTGTGGCGCGCCGCTGGACATCCGCAATCTGGTGAGCGAGTCGGGCTGGCGGGAAGCGCCGCGCATCAAGGACATGACCGAGTTTCAGTTCAGCTCCAGCACCTGCCAGGTGGAGGGCGAGATCGTGCCGGTAGCTGAAATCAACCTGGGGGCGGGCGACTCGATTTACTTCGAGCACCACATCATGCTGTGGAAGGACGACACGGTGCCTCTTACAGTGCTGCAGTTGCCTGGCGGCATGAAGCGTGCTTTCGCCGGAATGCCGTTCATCATCAGCGTCGCCACAGGGCCGGGCCGGATTGCCTTTTCGCGCGACGCTACAGGCGAGCTGGTGGTTCTGCCGCTGCATCCGGGCATGGAACTGGATGTGCGCGAGCACGCCTTCCTGCTGGCATCGCACCAGATCAATTATTCGTTCGTGCGTATCAAAGGACTGGCCAACATCATTTTCGGCGGCCAGGGCATGTTCATGGATCGCTTTGTCACCACGAATACTCCGGGACTGTTGATTCTGCATGGCTACGGAAATGTCTTCGAGCGTGTGCTGAAGGCGGGCGAAAGCATCATGGTGGAGCCGGGCGCGTTCTTGTACAAAGACTCGTCGGTGACCATGCAGGTGGAATTCCAAAAGCTGGGGACGGGATTCTTCGGCGGCACGAACATGAGTTTGGCCAGGATGACGGGGCCGGGACGCGTGGGCATACAGTCGATGTACGTCCATCACCGCACGGAATAGGGCGAGGCGAATCCATGTTCTGTACACACTGTGGCGCGGGGATGCAAGAGACGGCGGCGTTTTGCGGCGCTTGCGGGACGAGGGTGAAACGCAGCGATCCCGCTCCGGCTCCCGCTCCGCCACCGGTTGCCGCTGTGCCCGTGGTCCAAGCGCCGCCGCCTTCCGGAAAGCAAGCCAACTGCAACTGGTGCGGCGCGGCGGTGGACGCGGCCCAGTTGAGCTGCCCCCGTTGCGGTGCGACACTGAAATCCAAATCCATCAGCACCGAATCTGG
The DNA here is from genome assembly GCA_035632375.1 of Bryobacteraceae bacterium. Classification (GTDB taxonomy): domain Bacteria; phylum Acidobacteriota; class Terriglobia; order Bryobacterales; family Bryobacteraceae; genus Palsa-89. Next base: position 53,357 of record DASQGY010000037.1, read on the forward strand.
TTGGGCCAAGCTTCCCGGCCGCCGCGACATGGCCAAGCTTCAGTTCGGCGACTCCTTCTGCCAGATCGAAGGTCTCTATGTGCCGGTGGCCGACGTGAATCTCGCTGGTGCGGATAGCGTCTACTTTGCGCACCATGTCCTGCTGTGGAAGGATCCGCAGGTGCCCATCACAACTCTGCCGCTGAGTGGCGGCTGGAAGCGGATGTTCGCGGGGCTCCCGTTGATCATGACTCAGGCGCACGGTCCGGGCCACATCGCTTTCTCGCGCGACGCTCCAGGGGAGATGATTGCGCTGCCCATTCAGCCCGGCCAGATAGTGGATGTTCGTGAGCATCTGTTCATGGTGGCCACCGGCAACGTCGCCTATGATTGGTTCTCGACGAACATCTGGTTCACCACGCAGTCCGGCAACGATCGCGAGACGCACTACCCCGTGGGAATGTTCATGGATCGGTTCACTGCGCCACAATCGCCGGGGCTGCTGTTGTTGCACGCCGCCGGCAATGTATTCGTACGTGAGCTGGCTGCGAATCAGACGATTCTGGTGAAACCGACGGCGCTGATCTTCAAAGACCCCGCAGTCCAGATGCAGTTGCATTTCGAACGTCCGCGGACCGGGTTCAGTCTCTGGGGCTCCTGGGCGAATAAGTACATGTGGCTGCGCGTGTGGGGGCCGGGCCGCGTGGCGGTGCAGTCCGTGTTCGAGCCGCTGGAAGGCGAGAATCGGAATATTTATAGTTGCTCTTCGGCCACGGAGCGGCAATGGTAGCAGCGGCCGGGTTACGCGTGCTAATCTTCGAGAGGCAGTTCAAAATCCGGTGGGAGGAAATATGAAAGCCATCCGCGCGCTAGCGGCGTGTTCTCTCGTGGTGGCCGCTCTGTCGGCCCAGCAAATCACGCCTCCGAAAACTACGCTGAAAGTCGGCGACCAGGCTCCCGACTTCACGCTTCCCGACAGCTCCAGAAAGCCGGTGAAGCTTTCCGATTTTCGCGGCAAGAAGGTCGTGATCCTGGCCTTCTTTCCGGCGGCATTCAGCGGTGGTTGAACGAAGGAACTAACCGCATACCAGTCTGGTATTGCAAAGTTCGATGCGATGGATGCTCAGGTTATTGGTGTCAGCACGGATTCCACGTTTGTTCTCGACCACTGGAAGAAGGAATTGAACGCCAGTTATATGCTGCTTAGCGACCATCAGCGGACGGTCTCCGAGCAGTATGGCGTGCTGATCACACAAGTGGGCATGTCCAACCGGGCTACGTTTGTGATCGACAAGGACGGCAAGATCGCATCCATTGAGGAAGGCGGCAGTGCTATCGATCCCAACGGGGCGGAGACGGCGTGTAGCCGGTTGGCGCATAAAAAGGCGGAGTAGGGCGCCGGAATCCGTGTCTTCATTACCGTGGTAATATAAGACATGGCGATTGCGCAATCGAAGATTACCTCGCAGGGCCAGATCTCCGTTCCAGCCGATGTACGGCGGAAGCTAGGAGTTGGCCCTGGTTCTGTTTTGGAGTGGCAAGAAGAAGAGGGCAAGATCGTCGTCCGCCGCGCGGGGAAGTACACTTTCGAGGACATCCATCGCGCGTTGTTTGGCACTAAGAAGCCAAAACCGATCACTGTGGAACAGATGGACGAGGCTATCGCAAAATACATTCGCGAGAAGCATGGTCGCCGTTGATACCAATGTTCTCGTCCGCCTGGTATTGCGCGACGACCTGAGTCAAACCCAGGCAGCCCAGCGATTCATCGCAAACGGGTGCTGGGCTTCCATACTTGCGATCGCGGAGACCGTCTGGGTCCTGCAGTCCTATTACGGCTTCACCTGGCAGCAAATCGTTACGGCGCTGGACATGCTGGTTAACAACCAGCAACTTGTGATTGAGAATTCAGAAGCTGTCTCCGATGCCCTGGAACTATTACGATCCAAGCCGACGCTTGGGTTCGTCGATTGCCTGATGATCGAGCTTGCTCGCAAAGCAGGCCATCTACCATTCGGCACTTTCGATCGCGCCCTCGCCAAGGTCCATGGAGCGACCCGGCTCTAGGACTTAATCCGCCGCCTTGTTCGCCGTACTCGCCGGCTTCCAACGCACCACCGGTTTGCGCGCGGCTGTTACTTCATCCACGCGGCTGGTTCTGGTGTTGTGCGGGGCCTTCAGGACGAACTCGGGATTGTCCTCGATTTCCTTGGCGATCGAAATCATCGCGTCGACGAACAGGTCCAGTTCGGCCTTGCTCTCCGTTTCCGTCGGCTCGATCATCATCGCGCCGTGCACGATCAGCGGAAAGCTGACGGTGTAAGGATGGAAACCGTAATCGATCAGACGCTTGGCGATATCGCCGGTGTGGACTCCGCGCTTGGCTTGGCGGGAGTCGCTGAAGACGCACTCGTGCATGGTGGGCGCCTGGTGAGGCAACTCGTAGTGGGGCGCCATCAGCGCGCGGATGTAAGTGGCGTTCAGTACCGCGTCCATGGTCGCGTTGCGCAATCCGGCGCCGCCGTGCGCCATGATGTATGCCAGCGCGCGAATGTGCATGCCGATGTTGCCGTAGTAAGCCCGCACGCGGCCCAGTGACTGCGGCAGGTCGTAATTCCAAGTCCACTGGCCGGCGGCGCGCTGCAGGCGGGGCTTCGGCAGAAACGGAATGATGTGCTTCTTTACCGCCACAGGGCCCGATCCCGGGCCACCGCCGCCGTGTGGCGTTGAAAATGTTTTGTGCAGATTCAGGTGCATCACGTCGATACCGAAATCGCCCGGCCGCGCGATGCCCACCAGCGCGTTCATGTTCGCGCCGTCCATGTAGACCATCGCACCCTTAGCGTGCAGGATTTCGGCGATGCGCGTGATGTTCTCTTCGAAAACGCCCAGCGTGTTGGGATTGGTGATCATCAGCGCAGCAACATCGTCGTTCACCGCGCGCGCCAGCGATTCCACGTCCACCATGCCGCGCTCGTTGGACTTGATGTTTTCCACCGCGTAGCCGGCCATGGTCGCAGTAGCGGGATTCGTTCCATGCGCCGAATCCGGGATCAGCAGTTTCTTGCGCGCATTGCCGCGGGATTCGAGCAGCGCGCGGATCAGCAGGATGCCGGTGAACTCGCCGTGCGCGCCCGCGGCCGGCTGCAGCGTCACCGCGTCCATTCCGGTGATTTCCGCCAGGATGGTCTCCAGCGTACCCATCACTTCCAGGATTCCCTGCGAGAGCGATTCCGGCTGATAGGGATGCGCCCAAGCCAAGCCTTCGATACGGGCCACCTGCTCATTGACGCGCGGGTTGTATTTCATGGTGCAGGATCCGAGCGGATAGAGGCCCAGGTCGATGGCGTAATTGTGCGTCGAGAGGCGGGTGAAATGGCGGATGGCCTCCACCTCGCTCACTTCGGGAAAATTCTCGATCTCCTGCCGGGTGTTCTGCGCGCCCAGAGCGGCCGCGGCGTCCACCTTCGGTACGTCCAACGGAGGCAACTGGTAACCGCGCTTTCCGGGAGAGCTGTTCTCAAACAGCAGCGGCTCGTTCTGATTGATGTGCGGGCGAACTTTTTTGATCATTGCGCGAACACCTCCGCCACCGCGTCCATTTGGTCGCGCCGGGTCATTTCCGTCGCGCAGCAGAGCATGCTGTTCTCCAGTTCCGGATAAAACTTCTTCAGCGGCAGACCACCGATGATTTTCCTTTTGAGCAGCGCGTCGTTGATTTGCTGCGGCGTGCGGCCGTTGGTGGACGCCACAAACTCATTGAAATATGGTCCTGAGAATCTCTGCTTCAGCTTGCCGCCCAGATAATGCGCCTTGGCTAGGTTTTGTTCGGCCAGCTCGCGCAGGCCTTCCTTGCCGTACACGGTCATGAACACCGTCGCCATCAACGCGATCAGCGCCTGGTTGGTGCAGATGTTCGAAGTCGCCTTCTCGCGGCGGATGTGCTGCTCGCGCGTGGCCAGCGTCAAGCAAAACGCCCGATTCCCGCGCGAGTCCTTGGTCTCGCCCACCAGGCGACCCGGCATCTGCCGCATGAACTTTTCCTTGGTCGCGATGATGCCGGCGAACGGTCCGCCGTAGACCGGCGAGATCGCGAACGATTGCAACTCTCCGGCGACGATGTCCGCATCGCGCGGCGGCTCCAGCAATCCGAGGGAGACGGCTTCCGCGAAAACGAAAATCAGCAGCGCACCGTGCTTGTGCGCGAGCTCGGCCGCCCGACGCACATCCTCCACCACTCCGAAGAAATTAGGCGACTGGATAATCACCGCCGCAGTCTTGCCGTCGATCTTGCTCTCGAGATCGCCCAGGTCGACCGTTCCCGAATCGCGTACATACTCGAACTCGGTCACCGGCATGCCCTGGTGTTGCGCATAGGTGAGTAGGACTTCGCGGTACTCCGGATGCACCGCGCGAGATACCAATATCCGATCGCGTCCGGTAACGCGCATGGCCATCATCGCCGCTTCAGGCACCGCCGACGACCCGTCGTACATGGAAGCGTTGGCCACTTCCATCCCAGTCAACTGGCAGATCATCGTCTGGAACTCGAAGATCGTGGTCAGCGTACCTTGCGCGATCTCCGCCTGATAAGGCGTGTAGGATGTCAGGAACTCGCCGCGCGAGACCACCGTATCCACCAACACGGGCCGGTAATGGTTGTACACTCCGGCGCCAAGAAACGAAGCGTAGCCGTTCGCGTTTTCGTCGCCACGCGCGCGGAAGTAATCGACAATCTCGTATTCCGATTTGCCCGCATCCACCTTCAGCGGCCGGTTCAAGCGAACCTCCGCCGGCAAATGCGAAAACAGCTCTTCCAATGAATTCACGCCGATCGCGGACAGCATCTCGCGGCGCTCGAGGTCAGACTTCGGTAAGTAGCGCAAGGGTTATTGTCTCAGTGCCCGGACCCCTCCGCTCCGACATAGCTTTGATAGTCTTCCGCGGAGAGTAGGTTCTTAATTTCCTCGGGTGCGGACAACTTGATCTTAGCAAGCCAGGCGTCGCCATGAGGATCTGCGTTGAGTTTTTCGGGCGCCGTAGTCAGCGCGTCGTTCACCGCCACCACCTCGCCGGAAACAGGCGCATAGATGTCGGAAACGGCCTTCACCGATTCCACCGACCCCAACGCCTTGCCCTGCTCCACTTGCGCGCCCACCTTCGGAAGATCGACGTAGACTATGTCGCCGAGTTCTTCCTGCGCATGGTGCGTGATTCCCACCACGCCGGTGTCGCCCTCAACCCGCACCCACTCATGTTCTTTGGTGTAACGAAAATTTGCTGGATACATTTATTTCGCTCGTTTGTAGAATGGCGTCGGAACCGTGATCGCTTCCACCGGCTGATTGCGGATCATGATCTGAATCTGCTGGCCCGGCTTCGCCCGATCGGATGGAAGATAACACAGTCCGATGTTCTTGTTTAACGTCGGAGACGGCCCGCCGCTGGTCACCCAGCCTGCCGCGGAGCCATCCAGGAAAACCTCGTAGCCATCGCGCCCAATGCCGCGGCCCGTCATTTCGAAGCCCACCAGCTTGCGCGTCACTCCCTGTTCCTTCTGTTTCGCCAGCGCTGCCCTCCCGATAAAATCGCCTTTGTCCAGTTTGACGATCCAGGCCAGATCGGCTTCATACGGCGTGATGGACGCGTGAATCTCGTGGCCATAGAGCGCCATCTTCGATTCCAGCCGCAGCGTGTTGCGCGCTCCCAGCCCGCAAGGCTTGATGCCGAACTCCGCGCCCGCGTCCAATATCTCGTTCCAGATGCGCTCCGCTTCTTCCGGTGCGACGTAAATCTCGAAGCCGTCTTCGCCGGTATATCCGGTGCGCGCAATCCGCGCCGGAGTCCCCGATACCACGCCATCGGTGAAGTGATAATACTGGATCGGCGTCAAATCCGTCTTGGTCAGCTTTTGCAGCGTAGCCGGGCCCTTCGGCCCCTGAATCGCCAATTGCGCGTAACGTTCGCTGGCAAACTCCACTTTGGCGTTGTGCTTGTTCGCCGCGGCGATGTGCTCGAAATCCTTTTCCTGGTTCGAAGCATTGACGCAGATGAAGTAGTGGTCATCAGCTACCTTGTGCACCAGGATGTCGTCCACGAAGCCGCCATGTTCATACAGCAGCCCGGAATACTGCGCTTGGCCGATCTTCAGCTTCGCGGCCGCGTTGGTGGTTACGTGCTCCGTCAGCGCCAGCGCGTCCGGCCCATGGATCTCGATTTCGCCCATGTGGCTGACGTCGAACAGTCCGACATTCTTGCGCACCCGTGATGCTCGTCGAGGATGCCCGAATACTGGACCGGCATATCCCAGCCGCCGAAGTCCACCATCTTGGCCCCCAGCTTGCGATGCGCGGCGTTCAGGGGAGTGGTTTTGAGCGCGGCGCTGGATTGAGTCATGCGGACTCCTATTCTATCAGCCGTGCGAGCCCGCTCACGGCGTGACAGCGAAACTCCGTACCGCGGAGTCCTCATCGGTGAACACTTCGATCACCCGGTAGACCTTGGTGAGCTGCACCACGTCCTGCACCCGCTGCGTCAACTTCATCAGCTTCAGCCTGCCTCCGCTCCGGATCGCGGTAGTATGTGCCGCTACCAGTTCGCCCAGGCCGCTGCTATCCAGGTAGACCACCTCCGCCATGTTTAGCAGGATATTCTTCTTCCCGGACTCCAGCGTGTCGTGGATCAGCTTACGGAATTTCTGGGTGCCGACACCCAACGTGATGGAGCCCGACAAGTGCAGCACGTGTACGTCGCCGACGTCCCAGTCGAAGAATTCCAGGCCCATAGCAGAATTGTGGCACACACCGTTCCAGGGGCGACCGGTAAAGCTCTAGGTCTAGTGCGCGTTTGCGATTAGACCTTCCACTTCGGGGTCACTGCCATAATAGTCTTTCATAATGGGAAAGTAGACGTACATGGTCGAGCGTCCTTCGATCGCTCGCTTAGCCCAGACCAACAACTGCCCGCGATCGTGCAAAGCGGTACAAAGCTCCATCGCGAATATTGGCTCGACATGTTGTTTGGCCCTGAGGCTCTCTAATCGCGCCAAGGTCTGTTCCGCCTCGGCGCGCCGGCCCTCCCGTGCTGCAGCCGTGCCGAAGAATGCAATGAAAGTGGGCACTTCGGGCATTCCCTTCAGGCTGTCTTTCAGGGTTTCCACCACGTGGTGGGCGGAAGATATGTCGCCCTTGTGGTAGTACGCCTCGGCTTGGAAGTAGAGGAGCAGAGGATGGTTTGGAAAGAGCTCGAGTGATTTCTGCAAGTGACGCAGAGCTTCATCAAACTGATGGGCCAGCAACAGTTCGTTGCCGATGTCCCAATGAATCGCCACGGATAGGGGGTCGAGATCCAGAGCTGCACGCATCTCTTTCATGGCTTCCGGCAAGCGATTCTGGGCCTCGAGCGAGTGTGCATACCAGTGATGCCCCCAGCCCGAGCCGGGATTCAGTTGCATGGCTCGTTGAAACTCGCGTTGTGCGCCCTCCCGGTCCCATTCATAGTCCATCTTCACGATGCCCCGTGAGATATGACCTTCACCCAGGTTGTCGTCCAGGGCGACGGCCTTCTCGGCGGCTTCCTTCGCTTTGGGCATGACTTCCTGCGGCGCGACGATGAAACTCTCGCCCAGATACGCGTAAGCGTCGGCCAGTCCGGCGTAAGCGAGAGCGAATTTCGGATCGCGATCGATGGCCTGTTTGTAGTGTTCGATGGCGCGATTGTAGGAATCGGGCGGCAAGTGCTGGTTGAAGAAGTAGCGGCCTTCCTGATAAGACCGGTAGGCCTCAAGATTCGTAGTCGGTTCGCGATGGGGAACCTGGCCGGCGCGCAACTGGTCGGCGATGGATTGCGAGATCTCCCGTTGCACCCTGAAGATGTCGCGAAGTTGGCGGTCGAAGGTGCGCGACCAAAGGTGGGTGCCGTCGGAGACGCGGTTGAGCTGGGCGGTGATGCGAAGCTGGTCGCCATCCTTGCGCACGCTGCCTTCGAGGACTGAGTTGACGTTCAACTGCTGGCCGATCTGCCGGATGTCGTTGTTCTTGCCCTTAAAAGCGAAGGCAGAAGTGCGGGCCACCACGCGCAGGTTGGGGACGCGGCTGAGCGCGTCGATGATTTCTTCGGTGAGGCCGTCGCTGAAGTAGTCCTGGTCTTTTTGCGGGCTCAAGTCGAGGAATGGAAGAACAACGACGGAGGAGACCGCTGGTGGCTTTGTCTGGAAGTTCCTCCAGAGAAGGAATCCGGCTGCGGCGAGGATCAGCAGGGCTGCAGCAATAAGGGCGGCGGACCGCCAAGGCGGCAGCGGAGCATCGGGGATGCTCTTGCGGCCCGAGCGCCAAGCGTCAAGCTCGGATTTGAAGGCGTAGACCGAGCCCTGACGGGCGTGCTGGTGCCGATGGATCGGTAAGCCCTCGTTCTTCTCCCAGAGCTGGACCGTGCGGGCCTCGCGGCCAAGGTAGGCGGCGATTTCCTTCCAGGAGTCGAGTCGACCGGCGCCTTCTGAGGAATCAGGCATTGGACTTCGGGGAGAACCGAGGGGGAGTATAGCACAAGGCGGCGAAAAAGAGCGAAATCTCTTGTATTACGTGCGGTTTCGCTTGAGAGATGAGCTGGGGTGAAGGAAACTGGATCTCGGCGGTAGACTGGCTAAGGCGCCGCCGCTGGGAGGCATATCGTGAAGATGGCAAACATCGGGTGTCGGGAAGAAAAACCGGGGACAGGTAGCTCTGTCCACGCGCCGGTGAGCTACCAGCGGTTCCCTCGGGATTTCGGCGGCTTGGGACAGAGTAACCTGTCCCCGGTTTTTCTGTTGCTCCTTTTTGCCGGACTGGTGGTGGGGCAGCATCAGCACGCCGCTGCGGCTGCTGAGAAGCCGGTTTCGCTGCTGCCTGGCCTGGGGACCTGGCGGCATCCCATTGCTACGAAGAATCCGGAGGCGCAGAAGTATTTCGATCAGGGGCTGATTCTGGTTTATGGATTCAACCGGCCGGAGGCGCTGCGGTCGTTTCGCAAGGCGGCGGAGTTGGATCCACAGGCGACGATGCCCTGGTGGGGCGTGGCCATGGCCTTGGGGCCGTACCTCAACATGGACATGGATCCGGATGTGCACTTGAAGGAATCGTGCGAGGCCGTGAACAGCGGGCTGCAGCGGGCGGGCATCGGCCCGGTGGAGCGCGACTGGCTGGAGGCCGCTAAGGCTCGGTGTCCGGATTTCGCCGAACCTGGCCGTTACGTGCGGGCCATGCGCGAACTGGCGGCGAAGTATCCGGACGATCCCGACGCGCAGACGTTGTACGCCGAAGCGCTGATGCTTCCGGTGCGATGGAAGTGGTACGGGCCCGATGGGAAGCCCGCCGAGGGTGTCGCCGAGGCGGAGCGTGTGCTCGAATCGGTGCTGCATCGGCATCCGGATCATCCGGGGGCGAACCATTTTTACATCCACGTGGTGGAGTCGTCACCCACGCCAGAGCGGGCGGTTCCGAGCGCGCAACGATTGATGGGGATCGTGCCGGCCGCGGGTCACATCGTACATATGCCGGGCCATATCTGGCTGCTGCTGGGCGATTTCAATAACACCGTCGCGGTGAATGAGCGCGCGGTGGAAGTGGACCGGCAGTATTTCGAACAGACCGGGATGATGAGCAGTTACTACTCTTACTACGGCAAGAATATACTTGACTACTCCCTGGTTTCGTGGCATGATTAGTCATGGCCGCTGAACCCAAGACCCTTCAAGAAGCTATCGTATACTTCGACGATCCTCAGAACTGCCTCGACTACATGGTAGCGCGGCGCTGGCCGAAAGGCGTCACCTGTCCCACTTGCGGCAATACCAAGGTGAAGTTTCAACCCAAACATTACCGCTGGCAGTGCAGCACGAAGCATCCTAGGCGGCAGTTCACCGCGAAGGTCGGTACGATCTACGAAGACTCCCCTATTGGTCTGGACAAGTGGCTAACCGCAACCTGGATGATTACGAATTGCAAAAACGGCAACAGTTCCTGGGAGCTTCACCGGACTCTGGGAGTTACCCAAAAGACCGCGTGGTTCATGGGGCATCGGATTCGGCTTGCGATGCAGGATATGGCGGGCGGCAAGCTGGGCGGCGAAGTCGAGATTGACGAAACCTTCATCGGCGGCAAGGCGCGGAACATGCACAAAGAGAAACGCGAGCGCGTCATCACCGGCACTGGCGGAAAAGACAAGACCGTAGTCATGGGCATGATGGAACGCGGCGGAAACGTGCGGGCGATGGTCGTAGACACCCGCCGGAAGAAAGAACTCCAGAGCCAAGTACGTGAGCACGTCGAAGCGGGCGCGGCGATCTTCACCGACGAACTGAAATCCTACGACGGGCTGGAGAACAGCTTTCAGCATCAGGTCATCAATCACGCCGTGGAGTACGTCAACGGCAACGTGCATACCAACGCCATGGAAAACTTCTGGAGTTTGCTCAAGCGCGGCCTGCACGGAACCTACGTGTCGGTCGAACCGTTCCACCTGTTCCGCTACATCGACGAACAGGCATTTCGGTTCAACAATCGCAAGGGCATGGACGACGCAGACCGCTTCGACGCGGTTGTGAAGCAAATTGTGGGGAAGCGGTTGACCTATGCGGAACTCACTGGGAAACTAGATCCGAGTGCGACGCAAGCGATCAACTGAGAAGTCCAGAAGATTGAAGCGCGGCAGAAAGCCGCGTATAATTGAGCCATAGACAACGAAGGCCGGACGCGAGTGCAAATCGTTCCGGCCTTCTGAATTTTGCCGTTTGTTGAGTACGGCGGGTTCAGGCACCCCCATCGTACTTCAGGTGGTTCTCCCTGTCAATAACGGCTGTAAGTGAAAGTGTGCCAACTACGTTAGCGCGAGACGGGAAAGGAGGACCAAATAAAACATGCGAGTCCCCTACTACTGGGTACATCGAAACGCGCCGTGCTTTGCTGTATGCTGTCCGCAACCACAAAGCACGGCCACAAACCCGATGATAACTGCTGCTATCATCGGAGCAGTGGCAACTGTTGTAGCGGCCTGTATATCGAGTAGCAGTCGATAACCGGCTTACCGCATTCGCGCGGTCTTAGACTTCGGTTTGGGACCGCGCTTGTGCGGATTCTTTGCGGCCTGCCTCTTGTAGGCGTCCATCCGTCTCTTCAGTTCATCATGTGAGACGGTCAGGATGTGGTCCATGGTGCGGTTGAACGCTTCGAACTCCGGGTTCGGTTCGGTCTTCATCTGTTTTTAGCTTACTTCCTTTAGGCCGCACCTCGCTAGGCATTTCATGAAGTCCCCGACATTCCTAAACACTAGAGCGGCCTCCTCTGGTGTGCAAGGCCCCCGCTGGTGAGAGATGTAGTTCCTCCAGGCGTTCTTGAAATGAAAAAAGTGTAAAGACGCATCTCCATATGTTTGCAACTTGTCCGTCTTGGCTTGGCCGCGTGGTTGTTGCTTCTCTATGGCCTTAATCGCCGCGTCGATTGCGTCGATGATAGTACTCCAGTCTTGGTACTCGAACGGAATCGAAAATGGCACGTTCAGGTCACGAGCTAAGGTACGCAGGCCGATTTCAAGCACCCTCATACAATGGAACACACAAGCGGTAGCTCTGTCGGTTACGTAACAGAGGCTTGCGTCGTATAAATCATCCATTGCGGAACTGAAGTTCGACGCCACATCATGCCCCCAAAAAGGTTCGGTCCTGAATTCTTCTCGCGTCTTCAGATACTCTCTACGGGCAGGATCAAACTGCACGAACGTATGCTCTTTCAGTTCCTCTCGAAACAACGCCGCAAGCCTTTTGACGGAGAGCTTCAATTGTTCGTGTGTATGCTCAGTTCCGTATTCAGAGATAAGGCAGTCTATAGTAACGGCAGTCTTCTCAAGACCCATGGCCTTGGCATCATTGCCAATCTCAGCCAATTTGTTCAGGAAGTTCTGCCGTTGTTCATGTCCCATCTCACGATCAGGCATCACATCCGCAACGGGGTTGCTATAAAAACTCTGAATATCTATGCCGATCTGCACGAACCTGAAAACGTCCCTAGGTATCACGTCGGAGAGACTCCAGATTCGTAACGGTTTGCCGCGCCAGTCCCATTGAACACACGTAGGCCCACAGGATTTATTTTGGCAGAGGTGGAGGGGAGTAGTCAACTATATTATTACCCTTACTACCTGCACAACCTGCAGTTCATTTTGTATGCCCGGGCGATGCAAGGCAGGCTGGTGGAAACGAAGAAGGCCGCGCAGCAGATGACCGCGGCGGCGAAAGAGATGGCGGCCACAATGCCGGAGATGGCCGAAGTATTCCAGCTTTTCGTGACTATGTCGGAATTGCGGCTGTATCGCTGGGATGAGCTGCTGGCGGTGGCGCGGCCCAAGACCGAGAATCCGCTCACGATGGCGATGTGGCATTACGCGCGAGCGTTGGCACTTGCCGCCAAGGGCCGGGCCGGCGAGGCGCAGACGCAGCAGGCGGAGTTCGAGAAACTGGCGAAGACGTTGGATCGTAACATGCCCTGGGATACAAACAAGCTGGGCGACGTAATGGATATGGCATCGGCGGCGCTGAGCGCGCGATTGGAGACTTCTCCCGCGGCTGCGATCGCCAAGTGGAGGCATGCAGTGGCGCATCAGGATGCGTTGATGTACGACGAACCGCCGGCCTGGTACTACCCGCTGCGGGAGTCGCTGGGGGCGGCGATGCTCTTGTCGGGGGATGCGTCTGGGGCGGAAACGGTATTCCGGGAAGGCTTGCGGCGGAGTCCGAACAATGGCCGGATGCTGTTTGGTCTGCTGGAGAGTTTGAAGGCGCAGGGGAAGGCGGAGGCAGTGTCGTGGGTGCAGCGCGAGTTTGAGACCGCGTGGAAGGGCGCGGATGTTGAGTTGCGGCTAAAGGATCTTTGATCGGTCTTGTTACAATCGTCGGCTACGGCTGATTGGCGAGAGTATCACGAAGCGACGAAACATACCTCGGCGTCGATAAGACGTAGCAAACATTTTTTGGATTGGAAGAACATGCCCGATCCATTCCGGAACTACGAGGGTGTTCCGGTTGTCGATCTACCAGCCGACCCGCCGGAGCCTGGGACGGGCGGATCGCAGGATTGGATCGAGTTCCTTTCGCGGTTGCTGTTCTACTCGGCGTCGATCAGCGCGGCCAAGCAGGCTCCATCGGGGATGAGTTACGCGTTGCGGGTGAACCCGTCGTCGGGAAATCTGCATCCCACCGAGTTTCATTTGGCATGCCCCAATGGGCTGTATCACTACCGGGCCGCTTCCCACATGCTGGAGCAGCGGGCTCGCGGCGATTATGGGCCGCTGCGATTTCTGCTGACGAGCATCGTGTGGCGCGAGGCTTGGAAATACCAGAGCCGGGCGTATCGGTATTGTCTGCTCGATGCCGGTCACGCATGGCAGTCGCTGGAGCTTGCGGCTCGGGCGTTGGGATGTGAGGTTCAGGCGACCGGGGATTTGGACCACGGTTCATTGCCTGAGTTTGGGTTGCCGGAGGATGAATGGCCGATGCTGCTGGTGGATGTGCGGGGCGGGCCGGATTTTCCGCGGGGAGGCGCGCGCGAGTGGTTGGGTGGTGCGCCGAATCGGCTTTCCGAGGAGGTGATTCGATATCCGTTGATTGAGGCGCTGCGGACTGCTCCCTCACGGTCACGGCTCAGTTTAGAGTCGTCCGATATTGACGGGGCACGTGCCGTTGCTCTTGTCCGCGTTGCGCGGAGGCGGCGGTCGGCGCTTGATTTTCGCGGTGGCGATGAAACCATCGAGCTGGATCAACTGATGACGCTGCTCAACGTTGCGTCGCCGGGGCAGCATGTCCAGCTCTATTTGTATGTGCATCGGGTCCGTGGGCTCCATCCGGGCGTGTATCTGTATTGGCCCGATGACGCGCGCCTGGAACTGCTGAAGACCGGCGATCAGCGGGTGATGGCCGCCGCGCTTTGCCTTGGCCAGGATCTGGCCGGAAACTCCTGTGTCACCTTCTCGATGATTGGGGATCTCGATCAAGACTACCGCTGTGTTCATTTCGAGGCCGGCGGCATCGGACAGCGTCTCTATCTAGGCGCGGAGACGCTGGGCTTCCAATCGACGGGCATCGGCGCTTTCTACGACGACGCAGTGCATCAGTACTTGGAGATCTCGCCGGACTCCACCCGGCAAGTGGTGTATCACTTCGCGTGTGGGTACGCGGTGGACGACGAGAGATTGGTAGCGCGGGATCGAGATCTACTGAATCTGGATTGACTCCACCTGGATCACGTCGTCTTTCAAACTACCGCTGACTTTCGCTTTCAGATCCTTGTCCTTGCTGGTGGCCTTGAGCGCCGCGAGCGCTTTGGCATTGCCGTGCTCATCGAACTTGATGAACTTGCCGTCTGCGAGCACGATGCCATAGCCGCTCCGAGAGCAATTGATGGCGCAGTCCTTGGTGTGGCTGGCGAGGTCGTTGTTCTTGCACATGACATCCACCACGGTTCCAGTCCAGTCTTGGGCGAGCGCCACTACGGACGAAAGCACGAGGCCTGCGATTAGTTTCTTCATGGGATCGTAACTCCTGGCTACAGTGTGCCACAGGCGCGGCTCAGGCGACATCCCGGAATCGATCGCGCACACTCGGAACCGCCGCTTTAGGAAGCGGTAGGTCGACGGTTTTCGATCCGTCCATTTCGCCGGGGACGGCCGGGGTATTTTGCCCCAAATGAAAACCGAGCGAAAACATCGCCAACAGTCCGATAAGCACTACAACGGAGGCCATGGCCGGTAAGATTGGCACGTAGAAGAAAAAAACGCCAATGCTCAGGACCAATAGAACTGCCAGCAGAATCAACAAGTAGCGGTCTCTCATGCCCGATGTTGTGCAAGTCTGATGCCAAGTTGAGCCGTTGGATTTGGAGGTGTTTGGTAGAATCGGTTTAGACAGCCAGAGCACGAACAGGTCCAAAGTTTTTCCTACGATTCCCTCTTGATTCATGACGATGATCGTGTTTATACTGGCTTTTTTCATGGCGAAGTAATTGGCATGACTCCCAGGGAAGATTTCGATCCGCTAGCCCCTCAACGCGAGGCGGCGATGTTCTATGGACTCTTTTTGCGAGGCCACTCGCCTGACACATTGCGTCGAGACATCGATGTCCCGAAGCCGTTGTTGCAGAAGTGGCTGAGTCCGCGGCGGTACGAATCCGGATTCCGCGATTCGCTGCGGCGAGTGTATCACTATCGGAAACAGGTGCTGGCCATCTTCGACGAACTGGTCTTGAACGAAAGAAATCACCGGCCGCGCGTCCAGTAGCGATTCTCCACAGGTAACAACCGTCAGGACGGAAAAACCGGTAACAGGCAGCGCTGTCCACGCGCCGGGGACGAGTGCACAACTCCTTTGGGATTGCGGCGGCTTGGGACAGCGAAGCCAGTCACCGGTTTTTCCGTACACTAGAGAAGATGAATCATTCTCATTCGCACGACGATGCGAAGTCGCGCATCCTGTCCGTTCCCACGCGGCCGTTCGATCCCGTTGGCGCAACCAGCGCTTCTGAAATCCTGACGCGCATGCAGGGCACCGCTTTTCAGGGCAAGCAGCTTGGCTTGGCGTTTGAAGTTTGGAAGAACATGCTGGGCGACAAGTGCACCATCATGATGGGCATGTCCGGCGCCATGGTTCCGGCGGGAATGCGGCGGCTGGTGGTACGGATGATTGAGAACCGGCTGATCGATTGCCTGGTTTCCACCGGTGCGAATTTCTTTCACGATTTTCACGAGACCATGGGGCTCTATCATTACCAGGGCTCGCACACCACCGATGATGTGCTGCTCGCCGAGAATCTGATCGACCGCATGTACGACGTGCTGGCCGACGAGGAAAAATTCCGGGAGCACGATCAATGGATCGGGAAGTTCGCCGGATCGCTGGATCAAACGCGGCCGTACACCACGCGCGAGTTTCTCCACTTGCTGGGTCTGGAACTGGGCAAGCACTGCAAGGAGGACGGAATCGTTTCTGCGGCGGCGAAGGCGGGGATTCCGCTGTATTGCCCGGCAGTGGCCGACAGCTCCATTGGCATCGGGATCGCCGCGAACCGCTATGAGGGCGGGAACAAATTCACTTTCGACGTCATCGGCGATGTGGTGGAGACGGCGCGCATCGTGGCGGAGTCGCACGCCACCGGCGTCATTTATTTCGGTGGCGGCACTCCAAAGAATTTCGTGCAGCAGACCGAAGTGACGGCCATCATCATGAACACCGGCGTCACCGGGCACAAGTACGCGGTGCAGTGCGTTACCGACGCGGCGCATTGGGGCGGCCTTTCGGGATGCACCTTCGAGGAGGCGCAGAGCTGGGGGAAGATCGCCAAGGATGCATCGATGGTGACCTGCCACTCGGATTCCACCATCGCCATGCCTCTACTGGTATCGGCGCTACTGGAGCATCCGGAATTGATCGCTAAGCGTCACCGGCCGAGCTTCACCATGGGCCGGGAACTGGGAGTGAAGGCTTGAGCTGGCTGCGGATTCCGGTTTATCAGGTGGACGCGTTTTCGAGCCGCGTGTTCTCGGGGAATCCCGCGGCGATATGCCCGCTGGAGCAGTGGCTGCCGGACGAGCAGATGCAAGCCATCGCGGCGGAGAACAATTTGTCGGAGACGGCGTTCTTTGTGCGCAATGGCGATGGATATGCGCTGCGCTGGTTTACGCCGAAGGTGGAAGTGGACCTGTGCGGTCATGCGACGCTGGCATCGGCATTTGTCATTTTGAACCGGCTGGCGCCCGGCAACTCGGTGCGATTTGAGACCAAGAGCGGCACGCTGGTGGTGACGCGCGATGGCGATTTGCTTTCGATGGATTTTCCGGCCCGTCCGCCTGCCGAATGCGCCGTACATCCGCAACTTTTGGCGGCGCTAGGAGCCCAGCCGGAGATGGTTCTCGGGGCGCGCGATTACCTGGTGGTGTATGGATCGGAAGACGAGGTCCGTGCGCTTGATCCCGACATGGAGATGCTGAAACGGATCGACCGGTTCGCGGTGATCGTGACCGCTCCAGGCAAGGATGCTGATTTCGTGTCGCGCTTCTTCGCGCCGGCAAAGGGTGTGCCGGAAGATCCGGTGACCGGTTCCGCACACACCACCCTGATTCCGTATTGGTCGAAGCGGCTAGGAAAGAAAAAGCTGCACGCGTATCAGGTGTCGCCGCGCGGCGGAGAGTTGTGGTGCGAAGATCGGGGCGAGCGGGTGACCATGAGCGGCAAGGCAGTCCAGTTCCTGGAAGGAACGATTACCCTTTAAGACTGCTTCTAGCGCACGGCGATTGTCACCGGCACGCTCTGCTGGCCCGCCGCGGTTACTACTACCGGCACCTGATCGCCCGCCGAAACTCCCGGCGGCACCAAGGCATTCACTTGATAGACTCCAGCCGCGCCGGGTGTTAGACCGGCAAATGAGACGCTCGCTGTAACTCCGCCGATGGATACCGTGACCGGATTGATGGTGCTGGATTGCGGTGCCAGCGGCGCCGGGCTGCCTGTCGCGACCGCGGGGCTCACCTGCCCCAGGCCGGTGCACAAGATCATCACAGTATCGCCGGCCTTCACCGGATGCGCGGGATCGGCTGTGTTCTGCGCACCCGTGGCGTCCGTACCGAAGATCAAACCTTGACCTTTTCCGCTGCCGTCGCTGGTGAAGACTCCGGGCGCGGCGGCAGCCACGGTGATGGGCTGCGGCACGGAGAAACTGCTCCCTCGGCTGACAATCACCTGTTGCGTTGTGTTGACAGCCGTTTCAAACGGCACAACGCCGTTCAACTGGCCATTGCTCGAGTAGACAAGCGGAATCGTGATGCCGGCAAGCAACACGCTGCTTCCTCCCAGCGTCGTTGGCAACGGCGCAGAAGCCGATGCCTGACTGAAGGCGAGCTTGTTGCCGAAGATGGCGATCATGGAGCCGGGTGCGGCCGGACCTTGCGGATCGTAACTGGCGGCATTGACGATGGCCCTGGTAATCGCAGGCGGCGTATCGAAAGTGAGGAACCCACCCTTCACCACCACTTCGCCTTTCAGGTTTTGATCCGGAATTGCGGCGTCCGCCGTCACCGTTACCGTCGCTGCGTTATTCTGGGGCGTCCAGGTCTGGGTCCAGGTGCCGTCCTTCAGCGAATCGAGTCGCAGCGGCGCGTCGCCATTGGAGAATGCGACCACGACGTTGCCGGTGGTCATCAAGTTCGCGCAATCGTCGATCACTTTCACCGCCACCGCGCCAGGGAAACCAGCGGGAACAGTGAAGCCGTTCGACATCAGAGTAAAGACCGGAGCGAGCGTGGTCGGCGTGCAGGCAGCCTGCGCCTGAGCGAACGAGGGCGATGAGGAGCGGCCGGACCCAGGCGGCACCAACACCAGTACGATGGCGATGTTTCGCGTGTTGCCGTCGGAGAACGAAAGCGTCAGATTGCCGCGGTAAATGGCCGGGGCGAGTCCCGCGATCTGCGGCTGAACCACAATGCGGGCGGGCTGCGCGGCGGAGATGCTGCCGCTGGCGGGCAGTGTCGAAATCCAATTGCCGCCGTCGACAGTGACGCTTCCGGACGTGAAGGCCAGCGACGCCGAGCTCAAGCTTTGTACCAGCACGGATTGTGAACCGGGCGATTCGCCGCCCGCCGCGCCGGAGAAAATCATGGCCGACGGTTGCACGATTGCGCCGATGTTGCTGCCCGGCGGCAAGACATTCAGAAACACGGAGACGGCCTGAGGGCTGTTGGAAGCATCGGGCGCAGTCACTTGAACTGTTCCGGCATAAATACCGGCGCTGAGCCCTTGCGGGTCCACGTCCAGCCTGACAGCGGGGACCAGGGGCGATGCGGCATCGCTGAGGCCGTTGATGGGGAAAGCGGAAAGCCAGTTGCCGCCGGAGAGCGTGGAGACTTTGGTGCTCCAGCGCATCTGGCCAACGCCGGTGTTCAGGATGTTGAAAAACTGCGGCGCCGCGGGACCGCCACCCTGCACCGCGAAAAAGGTCAAGCCGGTTTGCGGGATCAGGATGGTCTGCTGCACGGCCGAGACGGTCATGGTTACGGGTACGATCACGCTCTGCGCCGGACTCGAGCTGGATGCGGTAATGGCCCCGGAATACACGCCCGGAGC
>DASQGY010000038.1:0-3966 GCA_035632375.1 Bryobacteraceae bacterium
GCCTGTCCCGACCGGCCCGAAGACCGCTCCGACATCGACTGCGCGATCAACATGCTCATCGCCGTTTCCAGGCGCGGGTCCGAACTCAAGCCCTCTATATTGAAGAAGAGCCAGTTTGCATCTGTACGCATGGTCGTGTGACGGTCAAAGAGCTTCGAGTACACACCCTTATCTCCGGTCCATTGCCGCAGCGACACGGACGCCAGTTGGGCTAGCTGCCGGATATGTTCGATACGTTCCTCGTCATTCCAATTGCCAAGCTCGTCCTTCAGGTCCGAATACGTAGGCGTCGGGTTGTCCCCGCGAATCGCGGCGCGCTTGTAGACCTCGGCGATCGCCGACGTAAGAATGTTGTCGAGCAGCGATGTGTCGGCCTGCCCAAGATCCCCGATCATATGGCGCGTGAGGTTCTTCAGGAACGCGATCTTGTCCTTGGTCGGCGAAATGTCGCCGGGAGCAAGATCCCAGGGATTCAGTGTCTCCGACCCTTCCAGATCCACCTCAATGACCCGTCCGCCCATCAATTCGACCAGAGGGCGATAGGAATCACCACGCTCGACGATGGAGATCAGCGGGTTCGAACGCGCCATCATGAGCAAGAACATCTGGGCCATGAATGTCTTGCCGCCGCCAGATTTGGCCATGAACAGCATGTTGGCATCCCCCATCGAAGAGTCATAGGGAGAGAAGGGAATCAACTGGCGGTACGGGGTTTCAAGCAAGATGAGCGGAGATTGCAACGTCCCGCGCCAGGGTGTCTCGATGGGCAGCAGATCCGCCGCATGCAGCGTGAGTGCGCTCATCTCGCGTTGGTTGGGCCCTGCCATCCCGGGCAGGCTGGATAGGAACAACCGGCGTTGGGCCAGCGACTCAGGGATGGCGCGGGCGCCATTCATACGCCCCACGGCGTGGATCACCCGTTCCCGGCGGCGGTTCAGCTCCCTTTGAGCCTCTTCCATGTCCGAACGGCTCACGACCGGTCTGGAAGTGCGGATGGTGACAACCAACGAATACTCGCAGACTTTGAGCGAAGAGGAGATCACTGCCGTAAGAACGTCATTGAGCTGAGAGTGCGCCACGGCCGCATCCACGTTGATCATGCGGCCGCCCCTCGAATCGATCTGCGCCGCCTGCATCTTCTTCATCCGGCTTTTGAAGCCCGAAATCACCTTTGTCTGGTCGGGGATCGTCACCTCGGCGTTGACCACCACCGGGAAATCGAGCACCATCAGTTCCCGCAGAATGCCGGGGAACGTACCGTCCGGTAGGTCCTTCATGCTGACGAACGTGTACAGGAATCCGCCGGCCTGCATGTAGCCCTCCTGCTCGTCTTCGATGCTGGTATTGACGATCTGCTCTCGGGCGCTCCGGTAGTCGATCGAATATTCGCTGCGCCGGTATGGCCCACGATCTTCGAACACCGGATTCAGACTGCGCTTGGCCTCAACAAACATCTCGTCGTCCGTCATGCGTCGAATGCGCATTCCCGTCGCCGCAAGGGTCTGCTCGACGCCTGCCATCAACGACGAAAACTCTGCCAACAGATCTTCGTGCTCCCGCCGTTCCCGCTGGATACACTTGTCGACGGATAGGCTGAACCAGTTCCTCTTCTTTCCTTCCTGCCGGTCCGCCATCTCGTGGTGAGTGCGAGGATTCCAGATGAAATAGGCGTGCAGGATATGCCGGAGATAGAAACCCTTGTCCTCGTTCTCGTCCCACTGCTGCATTCTGATCCGGTCGATGTCCTGCAGTACCGGATTCTCACTACGGTTGAGGCGCGGATAGTGTTTTCGGACGTCGCCGATTCCTTCGGTGATCTCGAAGCGAACCTGCATTCGCATGGACCGCTCAGGCAACGACCGCACCAGTGCCTCAAAGGCACGCTTCGATCGATTCCTCATGTCATCGTCGTGATAGTAGGAATTGAGTCCGTCGAGTTCGTAACCGGCGACGAAGCTGCCATCCATCTGCACCGCCACGCCGTCCAGGTAGTCCCTCACGGGTAGCAGCTCGCAGAGGGGGGGCTTGCGCAACGCTTTCTTGTGCTCTGACATGGTGGTCGGCATTACTTGAGGTACTCCTTGGTCAGTTCGCGGTCCCGCTCCAGACCGCAGTAGATGTGGGGCTTGATCTGCCAGAGCAGAAGATCACGAAGGTATCCTCGCGGTTTTCCATACTTAAACAGCCAGAGGCATGGAATCGCCAGGATCGGCACCACCCACAGCAGAATGAAGCTGAGTGGGATGCCGTAAATCTCACGGCCAAGAAAGCGGCCGATGAAGTTCGCCAGTACACCGAGTCCGAGTATCAGGAACATATCTTCGATCTCCAGGTACAGCCACGTGACGCGTTGGTGAAGGTTGCGGTGTACCTGCGTGACTTCGAGTGCCATGGGATCCTCCCTAACTGATTCCGCCCGTTCCTTGTTGAACGAAGAACTCCGCCATCCGCAGCAGGCCCGAAACACTGAAGCTCGCCATGGCGATCATGATGTGCCGCGCCCACGGAGCGCCGGGATAGATCCGAAATCCAGCGCCGCCATAGTGAAGAAGAGCCATGACGACCTGCAGCACGCCGTAGACAGGTAGAAACACGTTCGCCGACCAATTCACCAGCCCGAGCAGCGTCACCCAAACCTGATCCGGGTCATTCCACGCGCGGACCCGCGAAAACGTTTCGATGCCGCGGAGAATCCCGGAAACCATCAACGACATGAGGCCGGCGTACATCGCGTACTGATACGGCGCGTTTCGCGCCGCCCTGAGAATCGCGATCACGAAGAATATTCCTGCCAGGGGCGGCATAATGACGTTGCCAGACCAGTGCGTGAAGTTCGTTAGGCCGTTCAGGAAATCCACGGCTTCCCCCCTCCTTTGATGGGTACTGGCGTCATCTGTGTGCGCCGCCGCGTCCAGGCGTGGCGCGCCGCAAACAAGACCACGACAAGCGGCATGTAGGGCATCACCAGACTCACGAACTACTTCGGATCTTGGCCAAACATACTCTTCTCCGTTTACGTCATCATCCTGTTGATCAGGAGCCACAGAGCACTGACCGTCAGGAACCCACCCGCGCAGGCGACCAATCGCAGATACCCTGGACGGTTGAAGGCGAACTGAATGATCGCCCCGCAGATTGCCAAGCCCGCCGCGAGCGGAAAGATGCGGCTCGCCAGATAATTCCACATCGATTCCAGTCCGAGCACGATCGAGAAGCGGTTGCCCACCGGTGTCCACGCGTCGATCAATGCGTGGGTCGATGAGATTGCCAATAGAAACATGGCGCTCAACAGAGAAGGCAACGGTCCGGTGCCGCTCGCGGTATCGAGAACTGCCCGCGTGACGAAGAAGGCCGCCAGGACGGGTGCGAGGCGCGCGACGACAAAATCGTTCACGAACGTCGTAAGGCCCGTCGTGATTCCGGAAAGCCAGCTATTGCCGATCGCGGCTCCCGGTGGAAAGAACACCGGAAAACCCAGGAATTGAAACCACACCAGCGTCGGCTCAAGCGCCAGAAAGATCACGGTCCAAAGCATCCAGCGTGAGAATCCGCCACCTACCCAGAACACCGTCCCGCCTTCCTTTCGCAGGGCGATGCCGGCGTTCACTAAGCAGATGAACGCGGCGGGGCCGGTCAGTGCCAACATGACGCGCATGATGTCGTAAATCAGAGTAGGCATCGGTTTCTCATTCGGACACCGGATGGCGGGTTAGCTCGACTCGGGGAGCACCCGCCTCTCGGTGCGTGCAATCGGAGGGCTATGAAATACCGCCACCGCCTTGAGCGATCCAGAATTCGAGCAGTCGCGTGACGCCCGAAACCGCCAGACAGCCGATCGCCGTAACGACGTATCGCCCGACGCCTCGGCCGGCCACATATGAGATGAGGCCACCGGCAAGAGCCAGGCCGGCGCCGACCGGGGCGATCACGTTGCCGATCCAGTTGACCAAGTTGAGAAACGCGCCC
>DASQGY010000039.1:0-31651 GCA_035632375.1 Bryobacteraceae bacterium
AGGAGGCGGGCGGCGGGAGGCGGGCGGCAGGCGGCAGGAGGCGGGCGGCAGGAACCGCACCGGGGTCAAGCCCAATGTCGTTAAGTTTTCCAGTCGGCTCGAAAATCACACATTTCACAGGGCTAGCGTTGGTCACTGAGATATAAGATGCGACAAAAGCAATCCACCGAGCGTCGGCACGAGTGCCGACGCGGCACGCAGGAGTGCGTGCGCTACGACCTCGGCGCAGCAGAGTCAATGGCGTGCCTGAGCGCGCGGTGCTGATCAGCAGTGCTTCCAGTATCCTGCCGCCTGCCTCGCGGCGCTTGATCTGGTAGCATCGGTTTCATGAGGGAGCCGGCTTGCTCGATTTTTTGAAGTCGCCCGTTGCCGCCATCCAAGACTTTTATATTTTGTCCGGGCGGGCGCTTCGCAATGTCGTTCGAACCCCTCACTACGAGAGCGACATCATGCTCCAGATGGACATCATCGGTGTCGGTAGTCTGCCGATCGTGATGCTCATCGGTTTTTTCACCGGGCTCGTCATCACCATGCAGATGTCGCGGGCGCTGCAACAATATGGCGCGGTGGACCAGGTGGGGCCCATCGTGGCCATCACGCTGGTGCGCGAACTGGGGCCGGTTTTGACCGCAGTGCTGGTGGCCGGGCGCAACGCGTCGGGGATCGCGAGCGAATTGGGCTCGATGAAGGTGACGGAACAGATTGACGCCATGCGGGCGTTGGGCACCGATCCGATCCAGAAGCTGGTGACTCCGCGCATGATCGCCACCGCGGTCATGCTGCCGATGCTGACCATCATCGCGGACTTCGTAGGACTGTTCGGCGGATTTCTCATCGCCCGATTCAGCCTGGGGTTGAATTCCACTCAGTTCTGGACCAGCGCCTATCGCGCGATCGAGTACAACGACATCGTGCAAGGGCTGTTCAAGCCTTTTGTTTTTGCGTTCATCGTGTCGCTGGTTGGCTGCTTTTATGGACTGCGGACCACGGGCGGAACACAGGGCGTGGGCCGGTCGACAACGCAAGCGGTGGTGGTCGCTTCCGTGTGGGTATTCGTGGTGACTTCCCTGATCACCCGGATTTTCGTTAACCGGCACTGATGAACGGCATCACCAGCCAAACCGGCGAGCAGAGCCTGCTTGAGTTCCGGAACATCACCGTCCGGTTTGACGATGTGGTGGCGGTGGACGACGTGTCGTTCACTTTGAGCGCCGGCGAGACGAGGGTGATCCTGGGCGCGGCGGGCAGTGGGAAGACGACGTTGCTGAAAGTAGCGATTGGCCTGATCAAGCCGGATTCCGGGCGGGTTCACCTTTTCGGCCGGGACATCACCGATCTCGCGGAGCGTCAACTGTTCGAAATTCGCAGCCGCGTAGGTGTCCTATTCCAGGAGGGCGGCCTGTTCGATTCCGTTACCATCGCCGAGAATGTCGCCTATCCGCTAGTGAACCGGAAAGGACAGGCTCTTCCCTTCGACCAAGTGGAGACGAAGGTTGTGGACGCGTTGCGCTTCGTGGAACTGGAACACACCGTGGACAAATTCCCGAGTGAGCTATCGGGTGGGATGCGGCGCCGGGTGGGGATCGCACGGGCAGTGATCACCGATCCGCCGCTGGTGCTTTACGACTCGCCTACGGCGGGTTTGGACCCGATCACGGCAAACACCATCATGGCCCTGATCGCCAAGGAGCGCGATTCATTGAACGCGGCGAACTTGATCGTTACGCAGCGCTACCAGGATGGGCAACTGATGGCCAATTTCCGATACAATCGCAGCAATGGTCACTTGGAGCCAGTTTCCAGAAACGGGGCTGGGGACCGGAATCCGACACACACTATTTTCATGGTCATGAAGGAGGGGCGCATCGTTTTCGAGGGGGCGCAGGAGGACCTGGAGGCGTCCACCGATCCGTACGTATCCAAGTTCGTGCCAAGGAATTGACACTTTATGGCGATTGAGAGCAAGGCGAGATGGGCGCGACTGAGGGTGGGGCTGCTCTCGCTGGCGGCGATGGCCATCCTGACGCTGCTGATCGTACTGATCACCGGCAACGTCAACATCTTTGAGTCGAACGCGACCATCTATACGTACATGGGCGACGCGGCCGCTTTGACCGTCGGTGCGCCGGTTAACTTGAACGGCATTCAGATCGGCAAGGTGAAGACCATCGAGCTTTCGGGCGACAAAGTTCATCCGCAGCGCGTGGTGAGGATTGGGATGGAGCTTCCGGAAGGTAAGTTGAAATTGATCCCCATCGATTCGGTGTCGTCGATCAGCGCGGCGAATATTCTGGGCACCAAGTACATCAACATCAAGTCCGGCAAGAGCGACACCACGGTTCGTCCGGGCGAAGAACTTCCCAGCTTGAACACGGCGGAGTTCGAAAATGTGGTGCAGCAGGGCTATGCGGTGCTGACCTCTCTGCAAGGCACGGTGGACCGGGTGGACAAGATCATCGGCGAGATCCAATCCGGGAAGGGAAGCATAGGCAAGTTGTTGGTGGACGATACGCTCTACAATCATTTCCTGGCCATCGTGGACGAAGTGAAGCAGCTCGCCGATGCGCTCAATAGCGATAAGGGTACATTCGGAAAGCTGATTTACGATCGCGAGCTTTACGACGACTTTCGCAAGACCCTGGCGCGTACCGACAATCTGGTGCAGGGGCTGCAAGAGGGCCAGGGAACGGCAGGGAAATTCCTGAAGGACCCGGCGTTGTACAACGAAGCGCAGAAGACGGTGGCCGATCTTCACAAGCTGGTGGACGATCTCAATGCCGGCAAGGGAACGGCAGGCAAGCTGCTGAAGAGCGACGAACTGCACAAGCAGATTACTGACCTGGTGGCCAAGGTGGACTTGATGCTGGACAAGGTCAACTCCGGACAGGGCACCATCGGACAGCTCATGGTGAATCAGCAACTCTACGACAACCTGAGCGGGGCGACGCGCGAGATGCATCTGCTGATGAAGGACTTCCGAGCGAATCCCAAGAAGTTCCTGCGGATCAAGCTCGCCATCTTTTGAAATACCTGATCACCAACGCGGACGACTTCGGCTTCACCCGCGACGTCAACGAAGGAATTGTGCATGCGCATCGGCACGGCATTCTGACCGCTACTACGTTGATGGCCACTGGCGCGGCATTCGATCACGCTGTTGAGCTGGCGCGCGAGAATCCCGAGCTTGATATTGGCGTGCACCTGGTGCTGGTGGGAAGCTTGGGTTTTCCACCGACAGTTGGCGCGCTGCTGAGGGCCATGGCGCTGCGGCGCATTCGCATTTATGAGGAGCTGACGGCGCAGGTGCGCAAGATACTGGATGCCGGTATCCTGCCGACGCATCTGGATACGCACAAGCACACGCATTTGTTGCCGCCGGTGCTGGATGCGGTGGCGCGGATATCGGAAGAGTTCCGCATACCGTGGGTGCGCCGGCCGCTGTTTCGCACGCGACTATTTCACGGAGCACTGGTACGGCGCGGTTGCCGCATGACCGATTCTTTCGCTGGGTTTCGCATGACCGGCAAGTACGATGCGGTGGCGTTGGCTCGATTGATACGCCAACTTCCCGAGGGCTCGACTGAGTTTATGTGCCATCCAGGTTTCTGCACCGAAGAATTGCAGCAGGCGCGAACGCGTTTGAAAGAGAGCCGACGCCGGGAGTTGGATGCGCTCATCGATCCGGAGGTTCGTAGGGCGATCGAAGAATCGAGAGTCCAGCTCACCCGATATAGGGACATTTGACGTGCATCGACGGAGCTAAACGCAGCGTCAGAGGTATCCGCGCATGACGAGCATTGCAAACCCGAACAGGCCGACGGGGGCGTCGGCCGCGGACCAGGGGGTCCGCCCCACAATTCGATCACACGGGTCGTACAGTCTTGGGCATTCGTGCGCAAACAATAACGGCCTTGTGTTTAGTTCTAACCTGTTACCTTCACGGAGTTCGTTGTCACCGTCAGCAAAGCAACATTTTGGCGGCGACAAACTCTAACGGGCAGGGACAGGCGCCGAGGGCAACGGCGGTCGAAAGTCTCTCAAACTCATACTGAATGCAAGGAGTAAATGCGATGCAAAACAAGGAACGAGATTTCCAGCGTGAGCAGGGCAAGCAACAGAATCAGCCGAACCGCGGTCAGGAACAGGGTCAGCATGGGCAGCAGTGGAATCAGCCGAATCGCGGCCAGGAACAGGGCAATCAGCCACGCAAGGAGAAAGAGTTCGAACAACCGGTGAAGCGTTAGAACAAGGGAAGCGTCTTGGGGACGGCGTTTCAACCCAACGCGGTTGCTGAACGATCTCCTTGGTCCGTTCCCCCAGCCCGATCCTTCGTCCTGCCCGGCGGAGGGTCGGGTCCCCGCGCATAGTGAAAGAAAACTCTCACAGGCTAAAGCCTGTGCTACCACTGACTGACAAGTTACTGTGCAAGGACTGGAGAAAAGCCTGTGCCACCGGCTTTCGCAGTTTGACATAATGCTGTCATGCGAAAGCTGTCTTTTGGCCTCACTCTCCTTGTTTGTCTGGTCGCTCAGGATAAGAAACCGGAGCGAAAACCGGGGTTGCCGCTCAAGCCTGAGCGCAAGATCGAATTCACCGTCGACGAAGGTACGTGGCTGTCGCTGGCCGTTTCGCCGGATGGCAAGACCATCCTTTTCGACGTGCTGGGCGACCTCTACACCGTGGGGATGCAGGGCGGCGATGCCAAGCGCGTCACCAGCGGGCTGCCATTCGATAGCCAGCCGATCTATTCGCCGGATGGCAGCATGATCGCCTTCACCAGCGATCGGGACGGCTCCGACAATTTGTGGATCGCCAAGGCAGACGGGACGGATCCAAAGCAGCTCAGCAAGGATAAGGACGGCGATTTCATCTCGCCGAGTTGGACGCCGGACGGCGAGTATGTGCTGGTGTCGCGCAGTCCGTCGGGATTGGGGACGCACGAAATCTGGATGTACAACATCCACGGCGGGTCGGGCGTGCAGGTGACCAAGTCCGCGCAGACAGGTGTCACTTCGCCGCAAACGCGCTTGAATTTTCTGGGCGCCGTGGCTTCACCGGACGGCAAGTATTTCTACTATGCGCGCCGCACGGGCAGCTTCGGCTACAACGTGACGCTGCCCCTTTGGCAGATTGTGCGCCGCGACCGGACGACGGGTGATGAGGATGTGATCACCTCCGCGCCTGGGAGCGCGTTTCGTCCGGTGCTGTCGCCGGATGGGAAGCAGCTTGTCTACGGCACGCGCTTCGATACTGAAACCGGGCTGCGGATTCGCGATCTGAATACTGGAGAGGATCGCTGGCTCAAGTATCCGGTCCAGCGCGACGATCAGGAGTCGCGAGCCACGCGCGACGTGCTGCCTGGGTATTCGTTCACGCCGGATGGCAAGGAACTGGTGGTGTTCTTCGGCGGGAAGATCAACCGCGTGCAGGTCGCCACAGGCGAATCCACGGTTGTGCCTTTCAAGGCGCAGGTCTCGCTGGACCTGGGGCCTGAGTTGAAATTCGCATCGCGAGTGGAGGAAGGGCCGGTGCATGCACGCTTGATCATGCAGCCAGTGCAGTCGGGCGATGGGAAACGGCTGGCGTTCTCTTCACTCACGCATCTTTACGGGCTGGACATTCCTAGCGGCAAGCCGGCGCGGCTCACTTCGGGCGATGCAAGGGAATTTCAGCCGACATGGTCGCCGGACGGCGCTTCCGTAGCATATGTCACCTGGACTCCGCAGGGCGGCGACATCTGGAAACTGCGGACGGGCGGTAGCCCGCAGAAGCTCACCACCGTCTCCGGTTATTATCAGGACCCGGCGTGGACGCCCGACGGCTCGCGCATCGTGGCGCTGCGGGGTTCGACGCGCGACCGCGAGGAAACGGGCGGGTTCGGCGGCACGGGCGGGCTGGATGTTGTCTGGATTCCGGCGGGCGGAGGTGAGCCCAAGCTGATCGTTCCAGCGCGGGGCGTCGGGAAGCCGCACTTCACGCATGACAACGATCGAGTGTATGTGTACTCCGGCCAGGGATTGCAATCTTTCCGTTTCGACGGGACCGACCGGCGCACGCATGTGAAGGTGGTGGGTAAGAATCTAACCGGCGCCCCGCAGCCGCCCGCGGCGCGCGACGTGCGCATCAGTCCCAATGGAAAGCAGGCGCTGGCGCTGGTGAACGATCAACTGTATCTGCTGGACATTCCGGTTACCGGCGGTGACGCTCCGACTATCAACGTTAGTTCGCCTTCGGTGCCGCTGAAAAAGCTGACCGACGTCGGCGCCGATTCTTTTGCTTGGGCCGATGACGGAAAGACGATCACGTGGTCGCTAGGATCGTCGTTCTTCCGCCAGGCGGTTTCCACTGTTTCCTTCGATGCTCCCGCGCCGGCGGCCGGGGATCAGGAGACAAAGGCGGAAGACAAGACGGCGGAGAGCAAGCCGGCGGCGAAGAAGCCGCAGTACGAGGAGATTGCTGTCGATATCGAAGCGCCTCGGCACAAGCCAACGGGGTCGGTGGTGCTGCGTGGCGCGAAAGTCATCACCATGCATGGGGATGAAGTGCTGCCGGATGGTGACATCGTGGTGACCGACAATCGGATCGTCGCGGTGGGCAAGCGGGGGTCGGTGGCGGTCCCACGCGGCGCGAAGATCATGGATCTGAAGGGTGCGGTGATTATGCCGGGCATCGTTGATGTACACGCGCACTGGACCGAGATCAAGCGCGGGGTTCTGGACATGCAGGGCTGGCCGTTCCTGGCGAACCTGGCCTATGGCGTCACTACAGGCCGCGATCCGCAAACCGGCAGCAACGATATGTTTGCCTATCAGGACCTGATCGACACCGGCGACATGATCGGGCTGCGGGCGTTCTCCACCGGGCCGGGGATTTTCTCCAGCAACGATTTTCAGTCGTATGAAGATACGCTGGCGGTGGTGACGCGCTACAAGAAGTACTACCGGACCAATACGGTGAAATCTTATACCGTTGGCAACCGGAAGCAGCGCGAGTGGGTGGTGCAGGCCTGCAAGGAAAACAAATTGATGCCGACGACGGAGGGGGCGCTGGACCTGAAGCTGGATTTGACGCACGCCATCGATGGTATGAGCGGCAATGAGCATGCGCTGCCGATTGTTCCGCTGTATGCCGATGTGGTGAACACGTTCGTGAAGTCGGGGATCACCTATACGCCGACGCTGCTGGTGGCGTACGGCGGGCCGTGGGCGGAGAATTATTTCTACGAAACCACGGAAGTCCATGACGACGCGAAGCTGCAGCGGTTTTTCCCGCACAATGTGCTCGACGCGAAATCGCAGCGCCGGCCGTGGTTCCGCAAGGAGGAGCAGGTGTTCCCGAAGCTGGCCGAATCGGCGGCGAAGATCGTCCGCGCCGGTGGACGGGTTTGCATCGGCGGGCACGGGCAGATCCAGGGCATACAGTGCCACTGGGAGATGTGGGCGCTGCAGAGCGGCGGATTGACCAACACTGAGGTGCTGCGCGCGGCGACCATTCATGGCGCGCAGGCGATCGGGTACGACCAGGACATCGGCAGCATCGAGAGCGGCAAACTGGCCGATTTGATTGTGCTGAACAAGGATCCGCTGCAGGATATTCGCAATACCAATTCCATTCGCTACGTGATGAAGAACGGCGAGATGTTCGAGGGGGACACGCTGAACGAGGTGTGGCCGCAGCAGAAGCCGTTGCCGGAGATGTGGTGGTGGAAGGGGAAGCCGGGGAAATAGGCTGCGTCACACAGCAGCGGAGAGCCAGGGCAGGCCGACCAGGGGGTCCGCCCACCGAGCGGCTCTTGCATTTCCAACAAGCACAAACTTGTCAACAATTGGTGGCACGTGGTTTAGAGGTTGCTGAAGGGGCTCCACAGGCTGAAGTACTTAGGGTCAACGCAAGATTAACTAATCTCTCGAGATCGGAAAACAATCATTACGAGATGCTTTGATGGTCGCCATCGGCGGCTCTCTTCACTGGCTGCAAGCTCTGTAAACGCTGGAGAATTCGCAATAGCAGTGCGCGTTCCGACGCTCCTGCCGGTTGTGTTATAGTTCCGGTTTAAGAGCTCGATGGGTCGGAACTATAACATTATGCGACCACGCTCCTTCCACCCCCAAGCGCTCCGCAAGCATCTCCTGCGCCACAAAATCGCTACTTTGCCCGAACTCAAAACTGCTCTCGGCGCCAGCGCAGACCTCACTGTCTTTCGCAAGCTCAAACTCCTGGATTACCTCTCCAGCTACACCCATCGCGGCCGCTACTATGCCCTCCGCGAAACGGCGCGCTTCGACGGCGCAGGCTTGTGGTCCCATGATGCAGTTTGGTTTTCCCGTTACGGCACTCTGGTTTCCACTATCGAATCCTTCGTCCATCAGTCCCCGCGTGGTTGGTTCGCTGACGAACTCGCCGACGTCCTTCATGCCGAGGTCCAAGATCCCCTCCACGATCTGGTGCGCGCCGAACGCCTGCGCCGCTCCGCTGTGGCCGGACGATTCCTGTACACTTCCGCCGATGGCCGCCAGGCTCGCCGTCAACTCCGCACCAGGCAAACCGCTCAGGCGGTTCCTCTGCTAGCCGATGCCTCCGCTCTCCAGGTATCTCCCGCTGAACTGAAAGCGGCGATTTTGCTTTTCTACAGCCTGCTCGACGAACAGCAGCGCCGCTTATTCGCCGGCCTGGAGTCCATCAAACTGGGCCATGGCGGCGATAGCATTCTGGCTGAGTTCCTCGGCTTGAATGCGCACACTGTCGCCCGCGGCCGCCAACAATTGCTTGATCGGAATATTGCATCCGGCCGCACCCGCCGTTCCGGCGGCGGGCGCAAGCCGGTCGAAAAAAAACCGCCGACATCGTCCCACTGATCGAGTTCCTGCTCGAATACGACACCGCCGGCGATCCCATCACCGGGTTGAAGTGGTCTCGGCGCACTAACGCTAAGATTGCCATGGCCTTGGGCGACTTCGGTGTCAGTGTTCGTCCCAACACCGTCGCTCGTCTTGTCCACCAGATGGGCTATTCCCTGCGCGTCAATCACGAGAAACTCTCCACCGACTTTAGCCCCGACCGCAACGATCAGTTCCTCTATCTGAGCGATCTTCGTCAGCGCTTCCAACACCGCGACCTACCCATCATTCGCGTTGACACCAAGAAACGCGAACTGGCCGGCAACTTCAAAAACCCCGGCGCCCGATGGGATCTTTCGCCCCGATTGGTCAACGACCACGACTTCCGCTCCGACTCCACCGGCATCGCCATCCCTTGCGGCATCTACGATCTGCTCGCCAGTGATGGTGGGCGTCTCGCCTGACACATCCGCCTTTGCGGCGCACGCCATTGCACATTGGTAGCGCCAAGAAGGGTCGGTCCGCTATCCGCGCTCCCGGCAACTTCTCATCCTGAGCGACACCGGTGGCAGTAATGGCGCTCGACGCCGCACCTGGAAAACCGAACTCCACTCTCAACCGGCCGACTCGCTCGGGCTGACCCTCACCGTTGCTCACTATCCGACGGGCGCTTCCACATGGAACCCCATTGAACACCGCCTCTTTTCAGAATCTCCAAGAACTGGGCAGGCGAACCGCTCGACAGCTAGCAGAAGATCCTCAACTTCATCCGCTCCACCAGAACGGAAATCGGCTTGTCGGTCACCGCTCAACTCGACCGTCGTAACTACCCCACCGGTACGGAACCGACATCCGAACAGCTTCAAGCGCTTCGACTGAAACCGCACGAGGTTCTACCGAGTGGAACTACACGATTTCACCTAATCTGTGAAGTTGTTCTTGCGTCAGCCCTTAGCCTCCGCCGGAGATCCACGTCAGAAACTTGTGACGCCAGTTTGCCCGACTCCTCCAACCCACGCCGGATCTGAGCGTCCAGTTGGGTCTGGCTTTCGTAGTAGTAGGTCAACGCACCGTGGATTTGAGCCATCGACAGTTGTGGATGCTGAAAGTGGATCTCCTCGGGGCTCCAGCCGTGCGCCATCTTGGCGAGTACCACCTCAGTGACCTTCACTTTCGTGCTGCCGATCCAGGCGATGCCGCGGGTGTCCAGTTCAATTTGTGTGGCGAAGATGGCAGTCATTGGTTGAGTCCTGGCCCAGTTACCGTGGAAACCATTATGCCATTTATAGCATAGAATGAAGACAGTGCCCGATACACCAGAAGAACCTCGGAAGCTGGTCTGGCTTGTCGACTCGCTCGATCGGCTGACAAGCTCTCCGGACGGAGTTCGACAGAAGCTTGGTTTTGCGCTGTATCAGGCGCAGATCGGGCAGAAACATGAAAACGCGAAGATGTTGCATGGCTTTAGGGTGACCGTTTGGCAGGTGCGCGCGGACGATCCCAGTGGGACATATCGTGCAGTGTATGTGGCGCAGTTCAAGGACGCTGTCTATGTGCTTCATGTTTTCCAGAAGAAAGCCAGGTCGGGAATCGCAACTCCGCAACGAGAGCTAGATCTGATCCGGCAGCGACTCCAACTTGCTCGCAAACTAGCCGGGACGAGAGGAGAATGAGGATGCGTAATCGAGATCATGTAGTGAGTAGTGGGAACGTGTTCGCCGACCTGAAACTTCCAGGTGCAGACGATCTGCTGGCGAAAGCCGAATTGGCTGCAAAGATCATCGCTGAGATTGGAAGGCGTCGCCTAACACAGAGTCAGGCTGCGGCAATTCTTGGAGTGGACCAGCCCAAGATTTCGACTCTCAAGCAGGGCAAGCTGTCTGGTTTCTCGATCGAGAGGCTAATGCGGTTTCTGCTCCTGCTGGGACGCGACATCGAGATCACGGTCAAGGGAAAACCCAAATCCCGGTCAACGGCGCGACTGCGGGTGGCGTGAGGTCCCGACGTGTTTGGACTCACTAAGACTGCGCCCTACCATGATGAAATACTCGGTGCCCTGAAGCGTTCGGGAAAACACTGGAAGGGCTCGCTCGCTCTTGAGCCTCACGGCGCCGTCGAGTTGATCTTGTCTGGCGATCGGTCACGTCCTGATTCAGCGAGTCTGGCGCTCGCACGTGAACTACCTGAACAGTACGCAGACCTTCGGCCCGAGATTCAAATTAGTTTGTTCGAGCACTATGTGCCCTATCGCGAAGCGGTCACGCAGGGAGCTTTCCCACGACATGTCAGCCCGTTCCCGGAAATCCCCAACGCGGAGGCAATCTGGCCACATGTCACGGTTCGGTTTGTACGCATCGAGCCTCTGCTCACCGCCGGACAAATGGTCGATACAGTTGAAGTCGCTTACAAAGCGGAATGGGACGAAGAGCACACGCTAGGAGCCCGGATGCAAGAGTGGCGTCTTATTGAGTTGTGTGGCAGTGTGTGAATGAGAGTCGAAAGCGGTCGAGGGGCATCTTCTGGGTTGTGGCTCCTGGCTCCTGGATTCCAGTCGCTGCCTCCTGCCGCCTAGTACTTATGCTATCCTGTAGGGGACAAAAAGAGATTAAGTTAAGACGAGGAGTATCTATTCGCGAATGGCACTGGCAACCGAATCGAAGCAACAAGTAGTCGCAACCTATAGAGTCCACAAAACCGATACCGGTTCGCCAGAGGTCCAGGTAGCCATCCTGAGCCAGCGTATTTTGCAGCTCCAGGATCATTTCAAGACGCACGGCAAAGATCATCATTCCCGCCGGGGATTGTTGTCGATGGTTGCGCGCCGGCGCCGCCTTTTGAAATACCTGAAAAGCCGTAACCCGGAAAGGTACAAGAACCTGATCCAAAGCTTGGGCATCCGCCGTTAGGTGCTTTTGCGCAGGTAACCCGCCCCGGTGGGCGGCCCCACAGTTTCAGTCACTCCAAAGTCTCCTCTTAATCCCTAGCAGGCGAGGCAGAAAGCTTGGCCTGGATTAAAAGGATATTCAGATGTTACATAGCGTAGAAATCGACCTTGACGGTCAAAAGATCACTCTCGAAACGGGAAAGATCGCGAAGCAGTCCAATGGGTCTGTCGTAGTTCGCTCCGGGGATGCGGTGGTGCTGGTAAGCGCCTGCTCCAACGAAGAGCCCAAGGCGAACGCCGCCTTCTTCCCACTCACGGTGGATTACCGTGAGTACACTTACGCCGCCGGCAAGTTCCCGGGCGGCTTTATCAAACGCGAGGGTCGTCCCTCGGAAAAAGAAATTCTGACCAGCCGCCTGATTGACCGGCCCATCCGGCCGCTGTTCCCGGAAGGCTACATGCATGAGTCGCAGGTGATCGCCATGGTGCTCTCGGCCGATCCCGACCGCGACCCCAGCACGCTGGCCATCGCCGGCGCAGGAGCCGCACTGGCCATCTCCGATATTCCCTTCCACCATGTGCTCGGCGGAGTTCGCGTCGGGTCGGTGAAGGGCAAGCTGGTGGCGAATCCAAGTTACGAGCAGACCCGCGAATCGAAGCTCAACATCGTGGTTGCCGGCACAGAAGAAGGCATCGTGATGGTGGAAGCCGGGGCGCAGCACGCCAGCGAGGCCGAAGTTCTGGAAGCCATCGAGTACGGGCACGAGTGCTGCAAGAAAATCGCCGCGGGCATCCGCGAGCTGATGAAGAAGGCCGGCAAAACCAAGCGCGACTTCACCAGCCCCGAGATCAACAAGGATCTGTATTCGCAGATCGAAAAGCAGATCCGCACGGAACTGACCGACGCGCTGGATACGAAGAAGTATCCCAAGCTGGAAAGCTACCATCGCGTACATGAGGCCAAGAAGAAGGTCCGCGAATCGCTGACCGAGGAACAGCTCCCCGAAGCCGGCGACCTCTTTGATCGCCTGAAGGAGCGCATCTTCCGCGATGAGATGCTGAAGGCGCGCAAGCGGCCCGACGGACGTGCGTTCGACGAAATCCGCAACATCGATTGCGAAGTCGCGGTACTGCCGCGCACGCACGGCTCGGCGCTGTTTACCCGCGGCGAGACGCAGGCTCTGGTTACGGTCACGCTAGGCACCAAGGAAGACCAGCAGCGGATCGAGATGTTCGATTCCAGCGAAACTGCCAAGCGCTTCATGCTGCACTACAACTTCCCGCCATTTAGCGTCGGCGAAGTTGGATTCATGCGCGGCCCGGGCCGCCGCGAGATCGGTCACGGCGCATTGGCCGAGCGGTCGATCTCGGCGGTGATTCCCGACGACAAGGCATTCCCCTACACCCTGCGCGTGGTCAGCGACATTCTGGAATCGAATGGCTCCAGCTCGATGGCCTCGGTTTGCGGCGCAAGTCTCGCGCTGATGGATGCGGGTGTGCCGGTCAGCGAAGCCATCGCGGGTATCGCCATGGGCTTGGTGCTGGAAGGCTCGGACTACGCCGTGCTCACCGATATCGCCGGCGCAGAGGATCACTACGGCGACATGGATTTCAAAGTTGCTGGATCGAAGCGGGGTATCACGGGGCTGCAGATGGATATCAAGGTCCCCAACGTTACCACCAAGATCATGAAAGAGGCGCTGGATCAGGCGCACCGGGCCCGGCTGTTCATCCTGGACAAGATGGTGGCCGCCATTGCCGAGCCGCGCAAGGAGATGTCGATTTACGCGCCGCGCATTTACACGCTGACCATTCCCACCGACAAGATTCGCGACCTCATCGGACCGGGCGGCAAGATGATCCGCAGCATCGTGGATGAAACCGGCGTCAAGATCGACGTCTCAGACGATGGCACGGTCAACATTTACGCCTCCAACGGCGAAGCGGCCAAGGCTGCCATCCAGCGCGTCACCGATATCGCGGCGGTGGCCGAGCCCGGCAAAACCTATCTCGGCAAAGTGGTACGCATCGTGGAATTCGGCGCATTCGTCGAGATTTTCCCCGGCACCGACGGCCTGCTGCACATCAGCGAGATCTCGGAAAACCGCATCAAGAATGTGCGCGACGAGCTGAAGGAAGGCGATCAGATCCTGGTGAAGGTGCTGGCGCTGGAAGGCAACAAGATCAAGCTGAGCCGCAAGGCGGTGCTTCGGGAACAGCGCGAAAAGCTGAAGGCGCCCGCTTCGGTGAGCTAATCGGCAGTCAGCAAATTCCACGCACCACAACTCGGGCAGGTGTAGGGCTGAAGAAACAGAATCTTCCGGCCCAGCCTGCCCAGTTCTTTTATGTGAGCTTCGGAATTCCCGGCGCCGCACAAGACGCACACATTTCTCCACTCGCTGGTCTCCAGCGAATCCGGGACCGAACCGAAATAGAGCGCCCATCCATACACGCTGGCCCGCGTCGAGAGCAATCGATCCAGGACGCGTGCGAAGTAGCTTAGGAAAGCGATCCCGCGCGGAAAGCCGCCCCCCACTAGCCAGAGCCTTCGCGGCGGGCGCGGCTTGAAATGATATCGCTCCAGAAACCCGAAGGAACTATAGAGGACTCGCGTCGCAACGAAGGCGAGGCCAGTTGCGGACGCGATCCGGTGGGCCAGTTCGCCCGACGATCGAAAAGGATTGATGTGGCCGCCGCCGTGATAGATCCATCGATAGAGGCGGTCCGAAAAGGTGGACGCATCTGGAACGGCAACGTAAAGCCAACCATCGCGACGCACTACTCGCGCGATCTCGCCGAGCACTGCGTCGAGCCGATCCATGTGCTCCAGCGTGTGATTGCAGATCACCGCGTGAAAGCTTGCGTCGGCTAAGGGAAGCTGCGCCGCGTCCGCCAGCACGAACTCGCCGCCACGGTGGTTCTCCGGCCGCTCGCAATCCAACCGCACCACAAAGGCTTGGCCCGGATCGAAACTCCCGGCGCCAGACCCGAGGTCCAGCACTCGCGCTCCTGCTGGAAGATTGTGGATCAGTTCCTGCACGTTGGCAGTGTAGCGTGGCGCAAACATTGCTGTCTGTATTCAGCTACACTGACCGCATGAAGCTTGCCGAAGCCCTGGCCGAGCGCGGCGACTGCCAGAAGCGGATTGAGGATCTCAAGAAACGTCTCGTGCGTATCGCCAGAGTGCAGGAAGGCGAGAAGCCCGCAGAAAACCCGGCCGAGTTGTTAGGCGAACTAGACCGAATTTTTGTGCGGTTTCAGGATTTGATCCAGGTCATCAACCGCACCAATGTGCGCACCCCGTTTCGCGAGCAAACAACTCTTGCGGATGCGCTGGCCGAGCGCGACGCTCTTGGCAAGAAAAGAGACCTTTTGGAGCAAGTTGTGGAAGCAGCCAGCTTGCGGCAAGACCGGTACTCCAAATCCGAGGTCAAATTCGTTTCCACAATGGAATTTTCGGGAGCTCGACACACGGATTCAAGAGTTGAATTGGAAGGTGGATATCGACTGAGGTAGTTGGTAACTGGAATCGATCAAGGCGAGCACAAGCCCGCCCAGGGGTGAAGCTGGGATAACCGGGTAACCCCGGTCATGGTAAGCCGAAGAGCCGGTGGCTGGGTTCGAATCCCATTTCACTGCGTACGCTCAGTAGCTTCACACTTGTATGCCGCACGCTGTATCGTCACGACCACGTGCTGATTGATCGGGACCGGTGAGGGTGGGCGCGGGGACAACCTCAGTCCTCACAATCCTGCGGTCTCTAGGGCTCCTAGAACCTGGCCAAGGACGGCTTCACCGACCTGGACGGCTCGCAACCGGACATAGGCAACCACTTCAACTTCGACGAGCTATGGCAAAAGTCCTCAAAGACCGGCCTCCGCTGGACCATAGGGCAGCCACGGCTGCCGAAGGCCCGAAGGGCCAGTTCCCATTCTGGCTCCTGAATTCTGGCTTCTGGATTCCCGGGCACGCAGTGCCCGGCGGCGTCGAACGCCGCTGCGGTACATTGAAGGAACAGCCGAGGATCATCCCATGAACAAGCTTGCGCTCGCTCTCCTACTCGCTTCCACGCCGTTATTCTGCGCCGACGAAGCGCTCCCCAAAGCCGAAGCAATTGTCGCCCACTACATCGAAGCTGGCGGCGGACGGGCCGCCTTTGAAAAGCACCGCACCGAAGTGATGCACGGCACCTTCGAGTTGGCGGCTCAAGGCGTGAAGGGCACCATCACCACATATCAGGCCGCGCCGAACAAGAACCGCGTCATCATCGAACTTGACGGGATCGGAAAAATCGAATCCGGCAGCGATGGCGTCGTGGCCTGGGAGAATTCCGCGCTGCAGGGACCCCGGATCAAGGACGGCATTGAAAAGGCCGACGCCTTTCGTGATGGGACCTTCAATGCAACATTGTTCTGGGGAAAGCTCTACACCAAAATGGAAACCACGGGCGTCGAGACTGTCGGAGATCACGAGTGTTACAAAGTGGTTCTGACGCCCGCCGAAGGAAAGCCGATTACCCACTTCTTCGACAAGAAATCGGGTTTGCTGATCAAAACCGCCACCACGCGCAGCACTCAGTTGGGCGAAATTTCCGCGGAGATCTCCGCCGAAGACTACCGCAAAGAGGGCGATGTGCTGGTTCCCCACAAGCTCACCAACAAGATCGGTCCGCAGGAAATCCAAATTACCGTGCAGAGCATGGAATGGAATGCCGACCTGCCCAAGGATCGCTTCGATCCTCCCGACGAGATCCAGGCACTGCTGAAGAAGGCCGCTCAACCTGCCGCAAAGGCTGCGCCCTCGTCTGCCCCAACGTCCGCATCCACCGGCGGCAAATTGAACCTGTTCATGAACGGTAAGCCGTTCGCCACGGAATCCTACACACTGCAGAAGTCGAACGGCAAGATTGAAATCGACGGCTCCGGTAACGCGACCATGGGTACTATCAAGGTGGACATCGAGCAATTCAAGGTTGTCACCGACGACAAGTTTCATCCGATCGAGGCTGCGGCCAAGGCGAAGCTGGGCACTCTGCCGATGAATGTGAAGACCACCTTTGCCGGTGGCAAGGCCACCAATAGCCTCGACAACGGGCAAGGGCCCAAGACGAAGGAAGACGCCGTGTCGGCGGACGCGCTGGTGGTGAATCAAAATCTGCCGCTCTATCCCTGGACTTTGCTCGCGATGCGCGCCGACTTGAGCACCAAGGATCCGCAGGCGTTCCCGGTCTACGTGCTAGGCCAGTCGGAAGTCACCGCGACCCTGGTTTTCAAAGGGCGCGAAACGGTGGAGTTTGCCGGCAAATCCGCCGAGCTGAATCATCTGACCGCCAGCGGAAAATTGCAAGGCCAGAACATCACTTTGGATTTGTGGGTAGACGACAATCGCAAGATCATCAAACTAGTGGCGCCGGTGCAAGCTGTGGAAGGTTACCAGGAAGGGTTCGACCGTAAGGCGCCGCCCGAAGCTCCCAAGCCGGACGCGGTGAAGGACAAGGGCTAGGCTGCTTTAAGGCCTTCTCCCCATGTTCTGGCTGGCAGCCGGTGACGATCATCGGGAGGAAAGGGCTGGAGCCAAATGAGCTCGCCGGAAACTCAACCGCAAGCGGACAGCAACTCGTTTGAGACCCTGCTGGCCTGTTACATTTCCCTGATTCGCGATATCGCGGAAGCAGTGGAGTTCATCCGGCCCGAGATCGGCGCCGACTGTTATCGTTATCTCCGCAACGCGCGAACCAGGCTCACGCATGATTCGAGCGCCGAAGTTCTGGTGGCAACCCGCGACTTAGTGCATGAAGAGCTGAAGGTCTTCTCCGAAAAGATGCGCCAGCTTGGGGACACGCAATCGGTGCGGAACAACCGCTACGCCGAACACCTGGCTCAAGTGGCCGAGCACATGGAGCTGACGTTGCAGTCCGGCGACCACACCCGTCTGTTGAACCAGATCGCGGAGTTGCGCGACTTCGTGCACTCCATGCAGGAGGACAATCGCGACGCCATGGCGCGCATGCAACAGGCGGAGCTTCTGGCCAATCTGGAT
Source organism: Bryobacteraceae bacterium (assembly GCA_035632375.1). Lineage (GTDB taxonomy): Bacteria > Acidobacteriota > Terriglobia > Bryobacterales > Bryobacteraceae > Palsa-89. Next base: position 17,761 of record DASQGY010000039.1, read on the forward strand.
CCGCTCACCAGTGTTCCGAACCGCCGCGAATTTGACCGCCAGCTCGCCGCGCGGATGGCCGCGCAGGGCGATTTCTGCGTCCTGCTGTTCGACCTGGACGGATTCAAATCGGTGAACGACCAGTACGGCCACCGCTGCGGCGACGAAATCCTGAAGCAATTAGGCGCTCGCCTCAGCCGCCAGGTACGCACCCGCGACTTCGTCTGCCGTTGGGGCGGCGACGAGTTCGTGGTGATCCTCGACTGCGGTCTCGCTACCGCCACGTCGCGCGCCTCCAGAATCGCGCAATGGCTCAGCGGCCCGTATCGGGTGACGTCTTACAGCAAAGAACTCAGAATCGACGTAACCGTTTCCTTCGGTGCAGCGGAACGCATCCCCGGCGAAACGCCTGAGCAACTCTTCGACCGCGTAGATGCGTCGCTGTACAGTCAAAAGAACCCCAACAATACCCTCCGCTGAAGCCGTAGCAGTCTGCTACCGTAAATTGAATGGACATCCCGTGACCGAGATCCCGACCAATCCAGGCGTGCTTGTCACCGGCGCCGGACGCGGAATCGGCAAGCGGCTGGCTATCGGATTCGCAGCCGCGCGATATCGCGTAGGGTTACTATCCCGCAGCAAAGCCGAGCTCGATCTTGCCCATTTGGAAATCGAACACGCCGGTGGCGACGCGCTCCGCATTCGCGCCGACGTCACCGATTTCGAACAAATGAACGCGGCGGTGAACAAGATGCGCGATGCATACGGCGGAGTGCACGTCCTGATTTGCGCCGCTGGCCTGCAAGGGCCGATTGGACCGCTGGTGGATCTGTCGCCTAAAGCGTGGACCGAAACCGTGCAAGTGAATTTGCTGGGCGTGATGAATTCCTGCAAAGCGGTTCTGCCTCAAATGATCGAACGCCGCTCCGGTAAGATCGTCGTCCTCAGCGGACGCGGCGGCGCCAGCGCACGCCCCAACTTCTCCGCCTATGCCGCGTCGAAAGCCGCCGTGGTGCGACTGGTGGAAACCATCGCCGAGGAAGTGCGCGACCACAATGTCCAAATCAACTGCATGAGCCCGGGCGGCACCTACACGCACATGACCGACGAAATCCTCCGTGCCGGCGATCGCGCCGGATGGAAGGAGAACGAAGACGCCCTCGAAGTCCGCCAAACCGGGGGCGCATCGCCCGACAAGCAAATGGAACTGGCCAGGTTTCTGGCCTCCGAGCAATCCAATCACATCAGCGGCAAATTGATCCACGTCAATGACGATTGGAAAAAGCTGCGGAACGAGAATATTCATCCGGAGATCTTCACGCTGCGGAGAGTGCAGAAAGTGTAGGCAGGGAATCCAGGAGCCAGCAGGCAGCCGTCCCAAAAGTCGGGGCGGTTGCACGAGACAGTAACTCGTTCCGTCGGCTTCTGATCATTAGCATGTGGGGCAGGTTGCCAACCTGCGCGCGAATGTTAATCGCGCTGGACCAAGCGGGTTGCCAACCCGCTGCAGGTTGTCAACCTGCCCCACAGTCGGCTGATCCAGGGGGCGAGTTACTGGAGAGAATCCAGAAGGAGGTGGGCGCTACGCGCCTTCTTTCTTCTGGCTTGTGGATTCTGGCTCCTGGATTCTGTATGCTCAGGTCATGCGTCCTGTAATTGTCACGCTGGCACTTTTCCTGGGTATTGCCCTGACCGTCAATTCCCAGCCCCCGAAACGAAAGAAGCTGCTCGCCATCGGCGCAACCAAGGGCTTTCAGCATTCCTCGATGTCGCATGCGCTGGCTACCCTCGAACGGCTCGGCCAGGAGTCGGGAATCTACGATACCCACATCCGCACAGATATCGAGCCGCTTACCAAGCAAAAGCTCACAGCCGGCAACGCCAAGAACCTGGATTACTACGATGCGGTTGTCTTCTACACCACCGGCGAGCTGGAGTTAACCGATCAGCAAAAGAAGGATCTGCTCGCCTTCGTCCGCGACGATGGCAAGGGGTTCATCGGCATCCACAGCGCCATCGACACGTTTTACAACTGGCCCGAATATGGCGAGATGATCGGCGGCTACTTCAAGGAACATCCCTGGGGCGTGTTCGACGCACCCGTGACGGTCGACGATCCGAACTTTCCCGGCATGCAGGGATTCGCGCATGCCTTCGTCTTTAAAGACGAGATGTATCAGGTGAAGAATTTCTCGCCCGACAAAGTCCACGTCATCCTGCGCATGGATGCCGGCAAGCTCGATCTCAGCAATCCGAGGGTGATGCCGGAGCATCGTACCGACAAGCAATTCCCGCTGGTCTGGGCGAAAAACTACGGCAAAGGCCGCGTCTACTACAACAACCTGGGCCACCGCGAAGAAACATGGGACCGCAAGGATGTGCAAACCATGTACCTGGAAGCGATCAAATGGGCCATGGGTTTGACCAATGCCGATGTGACGCCGGGATCGCCGGCCACTACTCGCTAGACTTGACAGCGAACCAGCTCCGCATTTAATATGTCACCATGCGACATGTTGTGCGGCAACCTGACGCCGATCAAGGCAAGCCGCTGTCCGAGCCCGTCCTCCTGATCCTTCTCAGTCTGTGCAGCCAACCCCGTCACGGTTATGCGCTGATGAAGGACATAGAATCGCTCAGCGGTGGACGTGTTCGCATCGGCACGGGCACCTTATATGGCGCGCTTCGCCGGCTGCTGGTGGACCGTTGGATCGAACGCTTCGATCAGGAAGACACATCGCGAGAGAAGCAAGCGTACAAACTGACGCTGGCCGGCAGAAGCCAATTGCAGCTCGAACTGGATCGCATGAAGCAACTGACCCGCGCCGCAGCCTCGCGCCTCAGGATCAGAGAGGCATAGCATGAAACGCTGCTATCAAGCTCTCGTCCGCCTGTACCCGTACGACTACCAGGTTTCATTCACCGCGGAGATGGTGACCGTGTTCGAGCATTCCGCGCTGGAGTGCCGCGCGCAAGGCCTCTTGAGCTATCTCCGCTTCTGCTCCGGGGATCTGACAGGCTTGGTACTTGCTGCCCCAAGAGAGTGGATGGCGAAGTGGACAACCCCAAGAATGATCCGGGGGCGCGCCCTGCCCGACCTGCGAATGATGCGGCCCGCGGGCGTGTCCAGGGAAACTCACTTCGCGGGAGCGGGCAAGTAACCAATGCACGTCGGGCATTTCGCCGTGGGCCTGGCAGCCAAACGTATTGAGCCGCGAATTTCGCTCGGCACGGCGGTGCTGGCTGCGACGTTCGCCGACTTCGTATTCTTCCTTCTCAGCATCGCGGGTATCGAACGTGCAGGATTCTTGCCGAACGTCGCCACCAATCGCTTCTTCGGTTACGATATCGCCTATAGTCACAGCCTCTTCATCGACGTGGTGTGGGCTTCTTCCCTCGCTCTGATTTATCTCCTGTGCCGCCGATACCCGCGAGGCGCGTGGATTCTTTTCGCAACCGTCCTCAGTCATTGGCTGCTGGATGTCGTGAGCCACCGTCCGGACATGCCGCTCGCTCCAGGCGTGCACGTAACTCTCGGCCTCGGACTCTGGAACTCCCCACTCGCCACCTTAGCGGTCGAAGGCGGCTGTTGGCTGTTGGCCATCATCCTGTACGTCCGTGCGACACATCCCAAAAATCGCGCCGGCACTTACGCCTTCTGGATCGGAGTCGCGATTCTCACGTTCTTCGGCGCCGTCAACGTTCTGGCCATGAAGCCGCCCCCGAATCCCGTGCAAGCCGGAATCGTGAGCCTCGTTTACTTCTCATTGGTCGTAGGCTGGGCGTATTGGATGAACCGGCTTCGCGTGGTCTATAATCGCTGAACGATGCGATTTGCAACACTCGTTCTCGCCGCCGTCTCGCTGACCGCCGCCGATCCCAAGGCCGAACTGCAGGCCCGCCAAACAATGGACGAATTCATGCGCGCCTTCAACGCCCGCGACGTCCAAGCCTGGTCCGCCACTCTGAACTACCCTCACGTCCGCTTCGCCAGCAACGAAGTTCGCACCTACAACACCGCCGCCGAATTCACCCGCGACATGACAGACTACCCAAGAAGACTCGCCCCCTGGCATCACAGCCGCTGGGAATCGATGAAGGCAATTCAAAGCGGCCCGGACAAAGTACACTTCGAAGTAACCTTCGTCCGCTACGACGAAAACAACAAAGAAATCGGCAAATTCCCGTCGCTCTACATCGTCACCCTGAAGAACGGACACTGGGGCGTTCAAGCCCGCTCCAGCTTCGCGCCATAGCCAGAAGACGCCGCCGAAGGCCACCGCATTCCCCACAACCCACAACCTACAACCTACAACCGCCTACAATAAAGATGCATGGCCAAGCTAACCGGCGAAGTCACCACGTCTGCCCGCAAAAACCTCAGCGGCATTCCGATTGAACCCGTCTATGGACCCGAACACGTCCAGGGTCTGAACCTCCCCGCACCCGGAGAGTTCCCCTACACGCGCGGCATCCACAAAGATATGTACCGCGGCAAGCTCTGGACCATGCGCCAGTTCTCCGGCTTCGCCACGCCGGAGGAAACCAACCTCCGCTTTCTCTATCTGCTGAGCCAGGGACAAACCGGACTCTCGGTGGCCTTCGACCTGCCCACGCTGATGGGCTACGATGCCGACCATCCGACATCGGAAGGCGAAGTCGGAAAATGCGGTGTGGCCATTTCCTCACTCGAGGACATGGAGATTCTCTTCCGCAATATCCCGCTTGGCGACGTCACGGTATCCATGACCATCAACTCGCCCGCGCCCATCCTCTGGGCCATGTACCTCGCGGTGGGCGAAAAGCAGGGCGTCGATTGGTCGCGCATGTCGGGCACGCTTCAGAACGACATCCTGAAGGAATATATCGCGCAGAAGGAATACATCTTCCCGCCTCGTCCTTCCATGCGCCTGGTCACCGACGTCATCGAGTATTCGACGCAACGCGTCCCTCGCTTCAATCCAATTTCGATCAGCGGCTATCACATCCGCGAGGCCGGTTCCACTGCCGTTCAAGAACTTGCTTTCACCTTGCGCGACGGCATGGAATACGTGGATTGGGCGCTCGAGCGCGGCCTCGATGTCGACAGCTTCGCCCCGCGCCTCAGCTTCTTTTTCAACGCCCACAACGACTTCTTCGAGGAGATCGCCAAGTACCGCGCCGCGCGCAAGATCTGGGCCGAGACCATGCGCGACCGCTACGGCGCGAAGGACGAAAAGAGCTGGAAGCTGCGGACTCATGCGCAGACCGCCGGCTGCTCGCTCACCTGGCAGCAGCCATACAACAACATCGTGCGCACCACGCTGCAGGCGCTGGCGGCCGTGCTCGGCGGCACGCAATCGCTGCATACCAACTCGCTCGATGAAGCCTACGCACTCCCAAGCGAACACGCCGTCACCATCGCGCTCCGCACCCAACAGGTGATCGCCTATGAAAGCGGTGTCCCGGCCGTTCCCGATCCGCTGGCCGGCAGCTACTTCGTCGAGAATCTCACCGCCGAGATGGAAAAGCGCGCCAATGAATACATTCGCCGCATCGACGAAATGGGCGGCATGATCCCGGCCATCGAACGCGGATATCCCCAAACCGAGATCGCCAACGCAAGTTACGAATACCAGCACACCATCGAGACTGGCGAACAGAAGATCGTCGGCGTAAACGCTTTTGTCGAGAAAAACGAAGACCCGATCGAGCTACTCCAGATCGGTGAAAGTTCGCAAAAGCACCAACTGGAAAAGTTGGCGCGCCTGAAATCCCAGCGGTCGAACGAAAAGGTTGCCGCCACGCTCGACTCCCTGAAGCGCGCCGCTGCAGGCAAAGAAAACACCATGCCGTTTATCCTGGACGCCGTCCGCGCCTACGCCACGCTCGGCGAGATCTGCGACGCCTTCCGCGATACTTTCGGGACTTACACCGAGACCAGCGTGCTTTAACGCCGTCCGTCTCGTACGCCGCAGTTCCGAAAAGGTGCATCCCGCTCAGTTGGTGAGTGGAAATCGTGGGGCAAGTAGCGCTGCCAGGTGTTGCGCTGCTTCCATCCATTTTCCGTTCAACGATTCTCGCCCCGCTAGAGCGGTGGCCCGTGGCGTGCTTGTTTACCAGGTGTCTCCAGGCTCGTGTGCGCGGATGGCGTCCAATGACCACCAGTACTTGCAGCGCAGCCCTCGGAGGCAAGCCCGGGCTGGATGGCCCGCTGGCCTGAAACCCAGGCTTGAATACCGCGACCATCGATTCGGCTGGCGAGCACGCAAGCTCTACCAGGATCTGCATCGTGCCGCGGAGCGAGCCGGCTCCTTGTCGCGAACGCCAAAGGAGGATAATTTATGCGCAGAGTATTCGCCGGTGTCATTCTCGTATCGCTGTTGTGCGCCGGGGCCGTAACCGACCGGCCGCGCAGCGACATGGAAGAGCGGCTGCGATCCCAGTATCTTCTGACCAAGATCAGCGCCCTCAACGGCGACGTGAAGGAACTTGGCTCCATCCTGATCGTGCAGCGTCCCGACGTGCGAGGCGGCGCAACCAGTTCGTCGATCACTCCTTACGGAAATAACTACGAGAACGGCAGAATGAAGTATGGCGGCTGGGGCGCGTTTCTAGCGGATACGAACGCGTTACGCACCTTCAACGCCGGTGATCGCGTCTACCTCACCAAGCTGGAGTGCAAGGACAACAGCATCAACCTTCAGGTGCTCTCCACCGAACCGTACGATGTCGGAAACATCAGCGCATCGGTGAACATCAAGTTTCCCAAGGGCTACCTGATGTCGCTCACCCTCGACCAAGTCCAGCAGCGAATCAATGAAGTACTTGCCCTGGAGGGCCCATCGCCAGGTGCGGAGCAGCCAAGCGTCCAGATGCAACCGGTGCAACCGGCGCAGCCCGCCCAACCTCCGGCCACCATCGCACTCGGGCAAACCATCGACCAGGTCGTTGCGATTCTCGGCACTCCCGACAAAATTGTCCGCCTGGGTCCGAAAGAGATTTACCTCTACAAAGACTTGAAAGTCACGTTCCAAGACGGTAAGGTTGCGGACGTTCAGTGACCGAGAGCGCATTCCACCAGGTTCTTGCGATTCTCGTTAACATGAACCGATAGCCATGGCTGTGCACGCGGTGACAGTTTTCGCGCATCCCCAGCTCCTGCTCTGCGCCACCTCCACGCTGTTACTCGCGCAACCGTGTGCTCGTTGCTCAGGCGCCTACAAGGGTCACAGAAGCTCGCGCCAATCAGAAACGCGAGTTCGTGGCCTATCTGATGCGCATGACGCCCCAGGATGGGGCACGCTATTCCCAGCTACGCGCCCGCATTCCGGCTTTGAAGTCACGCATGACCGCCCGCGAACGTGCAGGCGGCACATACTACGAAGGCGTTCTCGAAGAACTGAAAGCCGGGTAAGTAAGAACCCTTAGGAGGTTGCTGAAAAGCCTCGATCGCAAATCGCGAAACTCAAAGACCTGTCGCAACCAATATCAATCACACGGCGCCTGTGACTGGAGTTTCTACCTTTCCACGACGCACAGACTAAAGAGGTTGCTGAAAAAAGGGCTTCACAGGCTGAAGCCTGTGCCACCAAGCGCATCAATTTGTTGGAAATAGGTAGCACAGGCTTTAGCCTGTGGATGTTCCAGACTGTTCGGTAGCCTTTTTCAGCAACGTCTAAAGTCCGTGCCACCTTCAGAAACTTGTCAGCGAGCGGTGGCACAGGCTTTAGTCTGTGAAAAGAAACAAAATGTAAGAAGCGGTGTTCAGCGTTATAGGGAGCATTTATATGATGTCCAGGTCCCAAGCGCGTTCGTTCGCAAAGGCTAGTTGTTTCTTGATAATCGTATCTATTTTGGCGGCGACTCCTTGCTCCGCCCAAACCGCTACCGTTCCAAGCGTCTATCAGGACCTTTACACCCAACTCAACGGCGATGTCACCGACTTCCAGGGCAAGGTCACACAGTTGTGGAACGGATCGAGATATCCCGTCAAGTTCTCCGGCCAGCTTACCAGTGCCAACTCCAACAACGGTCCGGGATTGTTGCAGCCTTCGAGTTTCACTCTGACCCAAACCGAGATCGCGTATTTGAAGTCCCTCGGCGTGAAGGCCATCTCGGTGGAAGTGTCTTTTCCCATGCTGTACCAGCCTTTCTTCGACTCCATCGGCCAGTCCCAATATCAATCGCAGTTCGCCGCGTTCTACGCGAACGTGGCGGCCGCTATTCGCGCTCAGGGTCTGCAGGTGATTGTGGAAAGCCAGTCGATGATTCCGACGGGGCTGCAATCTGTTTGGGGCTCCGGGCTGCAGAAATTCTACAGCGGCGTCACCGCGTTTCAAGACTACGAAAATGCGCGGGCGCTGACGGCGGGAACCGTGGCCAGCACGATGCGGCCGGATTACTTCGTTCTCCAGGAAGAGCCCGACACTGAGGCGCATCAGTCCGGACAGGCGGAGGCGGGCACAGTGGCCGGCTCCACCACCATGCTCAACGGCAGCGTTGCCGCCGCCAGGAACGCCGGCGTGCCGGGCATGCAGGTCGGGGCGGGTTTCGGCTCCTGGCTGCAATCGTTTCAGTTGTTCGCGAACAGTTTTACTCAGCAGCAGTGCGGTCAGACTGTCCGGGGTCCCGGAGGTCCCGTGAGCCAGCCGTGCGTATCAGCGTCGCTCGATTTTCTCGACCTGCACCTGTACCCGATCACAGAACATACTACCTATTGCACGCCACCGCCCAGTCCGCAGCCCTGCGCCTCTCCGAACTTCTTGGCAAACGCCTTGGCCATCGTGAGCACAGCCAACGCCGGTAAGAAACCAATCGCAATTTCGCAGACGTGGCTCCGAAAAACAAGCGACAGCGAGTGGCTGCAAATCTCCGGCGATATCGACGAGGCGCGGGAGGCGTATAGTTTCTGGGCTCCGCTGGACGCTGCGTTTCTGCAGGCGGTGTACAGTCTGGCAAACTATGCCCACATGCCTTTTGTGGTTCCGTTCAACACCCAGAACTTTGCGGCGTACCTGACCTGGTCGGGCGGCGGGACCTGCACCATTCCAGCATGCACGGCGATACAGGGGGAAGGCGGAGGTAACACTCCCGCACAGGTATTTAGCGCGGTGCAGTCCGCCGCATTGAACGCTATACAAACGTCGGCCTATTCCAGCGTGGGGAACTCGTATCGCAATTTGATCCAGCCGTTCTCGGTCTCCCTGGCCACCGCGAATCAGGTGGAGCCGTTCGCGCCGGAAGCCATCGTGTCGGCGTACGGCACGAACCTGGCGGCAGTAACGGCGACGGCGACGCCCCCACTCTCCACCAGCCTCGCTGGGACCACGGTGACGGTGATGGATTCGGCCGGCGTGTCCCGCGCCGCATTTGTGTTTTACGTTTCCTCCAGCCAAGTGAATTATGAGATCCCGCAAGATACGGCCGCTGGCCTGGCTACAGTGACCATCGCGAGCCAGAGCAGCGGTTCGCAGAGCGCTGTCATTCCAATCGGCGTTGTGTCGCCGGGGGTGTTCCAGTTGAATGCGGCGGGGCTGGTGGCGGCCTGGGTTCTGCCGGTTATTTCAGGTGTATCGCAACCCCTGCTGCCGGTTTATCAGTTGGACGCATCGAACAACGTCGTGCCCCTGCCGGTGAACCTGGGCCCGCCGACCGAACAAATCTACCTGGAGCTCTACGGCACCGGCATCCGCAACGCGAAAAGCGTGACGGTGACGGTAGGAACCATGAACGTTCCGGTGCTGTTCGCCGGACCCGCGCCGGGTTACTCCGGCTTGGACCAAGTCAACGTCGGCCCGTTGCCACGCACGCTGGCCGGCCAAGGCAGCGTAAACATCGTTGTCACCGCGGACGATCAGGTCTCTAACACCGTCAATTTGACCATCCAGTGATTGCGCCCTCAGTGTCCCCAACCCCCTAAGTGCTAAACTCGAACTGTATGGATCATCGCATCCGGGTGCTGGTCGCCAAACCCGGTTTGGACGGCCACGACCGCGGAGCGAAGGTGATCGCGCGCGCTCTCCGCGACGCGGGCATGGAAGTGATTTACACCGGCCTGCGCCAGACTCCGGAGATGATCGTGAATGCCGCGCTGCAGGAGGACGTCCAGGTTATCGGATTGTCCATCCTCTCCGGCGCGCACAATGCGATTGTTCCGCGCGTGATGCAACTGTTGCGGGAAAAGGGCATGGACGACGTCCTGGTAACCGTCGGCGGTATAATTCCGGACGAGGACGCCGCTGAGCTGAAGAAGCTGGGCGTCGCGGCTGTATTCCAGCCCGGAGCCTCGCTCGAAGGAATTGTGGACTTCATCCGGTCTTCTGTAAAGCAGACCGCTTGAAGCCGGCACGGGCGCTCCGGCCTGTGTGTACTTAACTAAAGAAAACGAGAAACAATGCAAGAAAAACTGAACATAGCCGTATTCGTCGATTATGACAACATCGAGATCGGCGTAAAATCTACACTCCGGCGCGAGTTCGACGTATCGCTCCCGCTGGATGCGCTCAAGGAGCGTGGCGATCTGGTCGCGAAATTCGCGTATGCCAACTGGGGGCGCCAGGAAGGCGCGGCCCGGTCGATGGCCGAAAACGCCGTCCAGATGGTGCAGCGCCTGCCTTCGCCCCGCGGCGACAAGAACGGCGGCGATATCAACCTGGCGCTGGACGCTTTGGAGATGGCCTTCACCCATCCCCATGTGAACGCCTTCGCCATCGTCAGCGGCGACAGCGACTTCATCCCCCTGGTCAACAAGCTCAAGGAATATGGCAAGACGGTGTTCGTGGTGGGCGGCAAGGCCTTCACCAGCACCATCCTGCAGCAGAACTGTCACGAGTTCGTGAGCTACGAGTCGCTGCTGTCCTCCGATTCGGATCGCTCCGAGCCCCAGCGCGACCGGCAGCAGAGACAGCAACCGCAGTTGCACGGCGGCGGCGGTCAACGGCAGGGTGGCGGCGGTGGCGGACAACAGCGCCATCGTCCCGCGCCGCTCGATCTACAGCAGTCCATGCCGTTGGTGGAGCGCGCGCTGCAGGTCCTGGAGCGCCGCGCAGTGCAGCCGCAGCTTGGCCTGCTGAAATCCACTATGCTGCAGCTCGATTCCGCCTTCACCGAAAAGGCCTACGGCGCGAACAGCTTCTCCGATTTCGTGGAGAAGCTGAAGAAAGCCGATTACGTCAACGTCAGCGGCCAGGGTGGCCGTTACATCATCGAGCGGAAAACCTCCAGCCAGCCCGATCGCCCCACCCCCAAGCCGGAAGAGGCGCTCACTCCGCTGCGCGACGTGCTCGAAACGCATCGCCTGGAAATGGAGAATGGCGCGCCTGTCGATGATCTCGCCGCCTGGGTCCAAGCCGAGATGCCGAATTTCGAGGCCGCGAATTACGGCTTCCAGGAGTTCTCCGAGTTCCTGAACTACGCACAGGACAAACTGGTGGTTCGCGTAGTGCCGGATGAAGAAAAGGGATTGGTAGTCTACCTCGGCGCGGAGTTTTATCCGCCCGCCGTTCCCGAGCCGCCGGTGCAGGAGCATATCGACGAGGAAGAGGAAGATGAGCCGCAGCCTATTGTCGAAGGCCAGCCGTCGCTGCTGGAGCCGAATCCTCCACCGGTGAAGCCCAAGCCAATGGGCCGCCGTCCCCGCAAGGCTTCGGGAGGGTCCGGCAACGTGTCAGACCGCCCGCGCCGCTCCCGCAAGAAGAAGGCGCCCGAACATCATCACGGACCGATGCAATGATCCCCAAGCCCCGCGGCCCCTACTCACGCTTCGTCCGCGCCGGAGATTTCATTTTCGTCTCCGGCCAGGGCCCCATCGACGCCGCCACGGACCAATACTCTTTCGGCGACATCCAACACGAGACGCGCGTGACCTTGAACAACATCAAAGCGATCCTGGAGTCAGCCGGCGCAACCCCAGCCGACGTGGTCAAGTGCTCGGTCTTCCTCTCGAGCGGCAAAGACTTCGCCGCAATGAACGAAGTCTACGCCGAGTTCTTCGGCGACCACCGCCCGACCCGCACCACAGTGGAAGCAAAGTTCCACCAGGAACAAATGAAAGTAGAAATCGACTGCATCGCCTACAAGCCTCAGTAACTTAAACCGGGGACAGCCCGCGTGTTTCCCGGTTTCAATTACGCTAGATCGGGGACAGACGGAACGCGATCTCTAAACCCCAGTCGAGCCTGACAGGGAGATCGCCTCCTCGAGGGCACGTTCAATGAAGCCGGTCGCGTAAGCCGAAAAGCTCTCATCGCGGTTATCGCTTATACTCTGGACTGCGCGCAACAATCCCTCGTTGCCTCTCTGAATCAGATCCAGAACATGAATGCGGTCGTTCTTATAGCGTTCCGCGATCGAAACGACTAAGAGGAGGTTGGCTTCCGTAAGACGACTGGCTGCGGCTTCCGCCATCACGTCTCCAGCTCGAACGTGCTGAACGCAGTCGATCTCTTCAGCACGGCTGAGCGGAGGAATCCCCCCTAGTTCGCGAACATAAACCCCTACCGGGTCATCAACAGAAAAAGCCATCGTCTTCCATCAGAGCCTGTGAAACTTAGGCACAGGCGCATCTACCCAAGCCTCTATCCGGTCGATCACCGCTTCTTCCCCAAGATGCATCCTCATGCTGAGCACTCGCCAGCCAGCCAACCGACGCTCGTGCTTGCGAATCGGCTCGGGATCGGGCGGCTTGGACTCCAGCGACGGCCGGGGCGGAATCGGTGGGTCTTCCCCTACTTGCCCAGTCAGCGCCTGCACTCGAGCAAAAAACTCGGCAGCCGGCATGCCCTTCTTTCGACCTTCCCTAGCTAGGGTTCCGCACTCGACATACGCCTGGGCTGCGAACACAGTATGCTCCCAAGCTCCGAGTCGATTTAGTCCCGCGAAACCGCCATCGATAAAAAACACTCCATCCAATGTCAGCTTCAGCGGCTTCCAATCATCAGTCCTGGATCCTCCGCTCATACAGAAGAATCCTCCCTGCCAAAGCTCATCCGCCTCCGCTTGCCGGACATCCGTGTTGTCGCCTAACAACAAACCATGGCACGTAAGCAGGCGCTTCGAAGTGGGAAAGATAGTGTTCCAGAAGGAACCGAACTTCCTGCCACGGTGGTCCAGGCCGAACGGTAGAAGCACAGAGGGATTCGTTCCAGGCAGACAACGATGCGGAAATATTCGGCCGGCTCTTCCAGGAAACGACCAAATATATGCCATGGACGCAATCGCCACATCGGACCTGTTAAGCAATATCGCCGACCCAGCAGTGTCGATCGCATCAACCTCCACTGGAGGCGCACCCACAGGCCTATTGTGCAGCCGGCGTTCGATATCCGCAAGAAGCTCGAAGTACTCAGCCGCGGGCGGCGGAATTAAGACGGCGCCGTAGCGGGCCAAATCTTCGCAAACAAGCGCCATAGTCGATTGGACCACATACAGCCTCGGCCAAACGCACTTACGCGTAAACTTCCGGCACGAAAATCTGATCCGTCATGGGCGGCCGCACGTACTTCCTCCGATCCATAGCCGGAAGCTTGATCGACTCCGGCGTCAGATCCTCATACGCCACCGTGGACAACAGATGCCGGATCACATTCAGCCTCGCCGCCTTTTTGTTGTCCGCATTCACCACATACCACGGCGCCTGCTTGATGTCGGTGTGCGCGAACATTTCATCCTTGGCCCGCGAGTACTCCACCCACTGCCGCCGCGACTCCAGATCCATCGGACTCAGCTTCCACCGCTTGGTTGGATCCCTCAGCCGCTGTTGAAAACGCCGCTCCTGTTCCTCATCGCTCACCGAAAACCAATACTTGATCAGGATGATTCCAGCGCGCACCAGCATCCGTTCAAACTGCGGGCAACTGTGCAGGAACTCGAAATACTCGGCCTCGGTACAAAAGCCCATCACCCGCTCCACGCCGGCGCGATTGTACCAACT
>DASQGY010000040.1:0-6501 GCA_035632375.1 Bryobacteraceae bacterium
GCGGCGCGGCGGAGATTCGGGAACGTGACGTTGGCAAAAGAGGAGAGCCGGGATATGTGGCTCTATCGCTGGTTGGAAATATTTCTACAAGATGTGCGATTTGGTTTGCGGATGCTCGGCAAGAATACCGGGTTCACGACAGTGGCCGTCCTGACGCTGGCCCTTGGAATCGGCGCCAACACGGCTATGTTCAGCGTTATTCACGGCGTTGTGTTGGCCCCACTGCCTTACTTCCAGCCGGATCGCCTGGTGATGGTGTGGGAAAGCAATCCGCGCTTTCCACGCGTGTGGGTTTCATACCCTAACTTCCTCGACTGGCAGCGTACTGCTCGCTCATTCCGTCCAATGGCGGCATTCATGGAACGTGGGGTTAATCTCACAGGTCCTGGCACGCCTGAACACCTCAATGGCAAGGAGGTCTCCTCGGGTTTCTTCAGCACTCTGGGCTTGGAATTGGTTCTCGGACGTGAATTCTCGCCTGAGGAAGATCGGGCCGGCGGAACCCCAGTCGTTATCGTCAGTAATCGTTTGTGGAGAAATCGTTTCTACGGCAATCCTGAGGTGCTCGGCAAATCTGTAACCCTGGATGGGGTGGACTACACCATTGTCGGAGTCACACCGCCGGGGTTTCGCATCGAAGAGGACGCCGATGTTTACACGCCGCTCGGCCGTAGCGATCCGGTAACCCTCAACAACCGCGCAAGCCACGATGGCATCTTCTCCGTCGCGCGCCTCGCGCCTGGGGTGACTGTATCTCAGGGTCAGGCGGAGATGAATACGATTCAGAGCAGCCTGGATCGCCTCTATCCCGATGCCAATCGAGATCTCGGGATCTACGTCGAGCCCCTCAAGCAAGTAGTTGTTGGCGACGTCGGCGGAACACTTCTGCTGCTATTGGGAGCTGTGGGGTTGGTTTTGCTGATCGCCTGCGCAAACGTCGCCAACCTCCTGCTTGCGCGCTCAGCGGCGCGCGGGCGGGAGCTTGCTGTGCGCTCGGCGCTCGGAGCGAACCGCGCGCGGCTGGTGCGCCAGTTGCTTACGGAAAGTGTACTTCTATCGCTCGCTGGCGCCGGTCTGGGGCTTCTGATTGCAATATTGGGAGTGAAGCCGGTGCTGGCGGCGGTCCCGGAAATTTTGCCGCGGAGCGAAGACATTGGTGTGAATGCTCCCGTCCTACTTCTTACGTTGGGTGTTTCGATCACCGTTGGGATTCTGTTTGGCCTTGCGCCTGCGCTGAAGAGTTGGAACGTGGATCTGCAGGCCTCCCTGAAAGAAGGAGGCCGCGGCGCGACGAGCGCTCACCATAGCGTTCAAAGCGGTCTAGTGATTGTCCAAATGTCCCTAACACTGGTGCTGCTAGTGGGCGCGGGCCTCTTGTTTCAAACAATCCGCCACTTGTGGAGTGTCGATGCCGGTTTCGAGACGCAGCACGCGATCACCTTCAAGGTGGGTGTGTCGCCCTCGCTAACGAAGACGCCCTCGAGCACACGAGTCGCCTATCAGCAATTGATTGAGCGTATTAGGAGAATTCCTGGCGTGCAAGCGGCGGATTTTACCAGCGTCGTTCCGTTGAGCGGTCAGGGCGGGACCATGCCCTTCTGGATTGGGTCGCAGAAGCCCGCTTCGCTTCAGCGCGCTCCGAGGCTAGCGATGTTCCTTGCGGGCCCAGACTACCTCCGAACGATGGGGATACCGCTGCTTCGAGGCCGCTTTTTCACGCAGGAAGACAACACCAAAGCGCCATGCGTCATGGTCATCGACAGCGTTTTCGCCCACATGTATTTTCCAGACAGTGATCCACTGGATCAAACGTTGTCAGCCGGATTTTCATCTATAGGTCCTTGCCGGATTGTCGGCGTGGCCGGCCATGTAAAGCAATGGGCGCTCGACGACTCCGGCAAATACATCCAGAATCAGGCGTACCTTCCGCTCTACCAAGTTCCCGACCAGTGGGTGCCGATCGGGTATGCCAACTCGACGGTAGTGGTCCGCACGCTGCTCGACACTGCTACGTTGATGCCAGCGATCAAGGCGGCGGTTTACAGCGCGGGGAGCGACCAGCCGGTCTTTGATGTCCAGACCATGCAGGAGATCGTTTCGGAGTCGATGTCGTCGCAGCGTTTTCCGATGATTCTGCTCGGGGTGTTTGCCGCGCTGGCATTGTTGCTGGCGTCCGTCGGAATCTACGGCGTAATTTCCTATTCGGTGGCTCAGCGTGTGAACGAGATTGGCATCCGCATGGCGCTCGGCGCGGAGAAGCGGAATATTTTTAGGCTAGTAATCGGGCAGGGCCTTCGACTGGTTCTTGTTGGCCTTGCGATTGGGGCGGTGGCCGCGTTGATTCTCACGCGGCTTCTATCGAGTTTCTCGGTCCTGCTCTACGGAGTGCACGCGCGCGACCCGTGGACGCTCATTGGTGTTTCGCTCGTGTTGGTTACTGCGGCGCTGCTGGCCTGCTATGTTCCGGCATGGCGCGCCATGAGAGTAGATCCGATGACGGCGTTGCGGCACGAATGAGTCCACAAGACGTTTATCGTCGACCTGTCCCGGGACATTCTTCAGGAGTCCAATCAAGATGAGTTGGCGACGGCAGATTGCGAGATTGCGAAGCTTGTTTCGCAGTGCGTCCAGCGCTCGCGAGCTAGACGAAGAAATCCGCGCGCACCTGGAACTGGAATTGGAAGAGCATCGCGCTGCAGGAATGCCGGCCGACGAGGCACGCTACACGGCGCGGCGGACTTTTGGGAACGTAACGCTGGCCAAAGAGGAGAGCCGGGACATGTGGATCTATCGTTCACTGGAAATTTTCTTGCAAGACGTTCGCTTCGGGTTGCGCATGCTGGTCAAAAATCCCGGCTTCACTATCGTGGCCGTGCTCACGCTGGCGCTCGGCATCGGCGCGAACACGGCGATCTTCTCTTTGGTGAATGTGCTTATGCTGAAGAGCCTGCCCTACGCGCATCCCGAACGAATGGGCACGATTTACACACGGATCGGCGGCCCCGAGGCTTCCGATGGGCGGCACAACGTGGATGGAGAACAATGGGAACTCCTGCGCGACAATGTTCCTTCGCTGCTATCGGCCGTTTCAGGCTCGAGAGCTTCCGGCGTCAACCTTGGATTGGGTTCCCAGGGGCAATATCTTCATGCGGGACGCATCTCGGCGCACTACCTGGATGTGCTAGCGATACAACCTCTGCTGGGGCGTAGTTTTTCCGGGGACGAGGACCGTCCGCACGGGCCAAAGGCAGTGATCTTGAGTTACGGTTTGTGGCGAAATACCTTCCGCTCGGATCCCAACATTTTGGGGCAACCTATTCTCTTAAAAGGCGAGCCGCACACGGTCATCGGCGTGCTCCCAGATGGCGCTACGACTCCCCTGAATGCCGATGTGTACACCGCGCTGCAGGCCAGCCGCGAGGGCGAAGGGGCGGCGGCAAATTTGGTGGCCATCACGCGGCTGCGTGAAGGCGCAACCTGGCAGCAGGCGGATGCCGAGATTAGTCGCGCGTGGTCCCTCCGCACACACCGCTATGAATTAGGGAACAACCCCGGCCTGCAGGTGACCTACTATTCCGTGCCGCTCCAAAAAGGGGAGACGGATTCACTGCGTCCGCAGGTGCTGGCGCTGATGCTGGCGGCGGGATTCATCCTGCTGATCGCCTGCGCCAATCTCGCCGGCTTGACTCTGGTGCGCATGCTGCGGCGACAGCCCGAAGTTGCCACGCGGCTGGCGCTGGGCGCGACGCGCTGGCAAATTCAAAAGCAACTGTGGGTCGAGAATCTCTTGCTGGCTTTCGTCGGTGGAACGGCTGGCGTGGCAGTGGGCTTCGCCGCGTTGCGCGGTTTGCTCTTGCTTCTGCCCGAACATTTTCTGCCCGTGGCCGGCGTGCCGCTCGATAGCGGCGTCCTGGCTTTCACACTCTTAATTTCTGTGTTGACCAGCGTTCTTTTTGGCATGCTCCCGGCGCTCGTGACGCGGAATGTGGACCTGCGGTCGTCCATGACCAGCCGCGGCGTGGCCGGCGGCGGCCATTTGCGTTTGCGCCAGACGTTGATTGTGAGCGAGGTCGCCCTGACCGTCGTGTTGCTGGCGGCTTCAGGACTGCTGATTCATACCCTCATCCATCTCGAAACTGTGCCGCCGGGTTTCAACCCGGTGGGTGTCATGACCGCGAAGGCGTCCCTGGATGATGCGCGGTATCACGACGCGGCAGCTTTCCGAAAACTTCTCCAGGACAGCACCTCGGCCATGCGCCGGATTCCCGGAGTACAACAGGCCGCCGCCGGGCTGAGCGTGCCGTACGAGCGTTCCGTAATTATGGGCGGGATCGCCGTCAGCGGCGGCGGAGATCCGGGCCAGAAAGTTCAAGCGTATGAGACGTACATCACCCCTGATTATTTTGCGGCATTGCAGATACCGATCCTCGCCGGGCGCTCCTTCACGGAAGCAGATGGCCCGGACGCGCAGCGGGTAGCCATCGTCAACCAGACGTTCGCACGCAAGTTTTTCCGCGGCGTGAATCCCGTCGGCGGCTACCTGAATAAGGACACATTGATCGTGGGAGTGGCAGGGAATGTGGCCACCGCTCCAGGGCTGGATGCTGACGCGCCCATTACCGCTGCGGAAACATTCTATGTCCCCGCCGCGCAAAAGGAGGCCAAGCAGTTCTCGCTGCTCCACGTGTGGTTCCAGCCAAGCTGGATCGTGCGCACGGCCGGCCCCGTGGAAGGGTTGACCGCGCAGATGCAGCGCGCCCTTACCAATGCCGATCCCAACCTGCCCTTCTCGGGCTTCTACAGAATGAACGACTTGGTGGCAAAGGCCCTGGCGGCACAGCGAGTCGAAGTGGCTTTGATGAGCGCGATGGCGGCCATGGCGCTGCTGCTGAGCGCCGTGGGGGTCTTCGCGCTGGTGGCGAACATCGTCGCGCAGAGGACACGCGAAATCGGCATACGCATGGCGCTCGGCGCGGGGAGACGCGACGTGCTGGGAATGTTTCTCGGCCAGGGCACGCGCCTTGCCGGAGTGGGAATCGCCGTTGGACTAGCCGCGGCGCTGGGAGCGACACGCTTGATGACAAGTTACCTGTACGGTGTGCGCGCCACGGACCCGTTGACGTTCTTGGCAGTGCCGTTGCTCTTGGCCGGAGTCACGCTGCTCGCCACGTACATCCCGGCGCGGCGCGCGATGCGGGTGGATCCGATGACTGCTTTGCGGCATGAGTAAGCATGCGAAGGATTCGGAACTGCGGATGAGTTGGCGGCGGCAGATTGCGAGATTGCGCGGATTGGATGAAGAGATCCGCGCGAACCTGGAGATGGAAGTGGAAGAGAACCGCCAGGCGGGTCTGCCGACAGAGGAAGCACGCTACGCAGCGCGGCGGAAATTCGGGAACATGGCGCTGGCGCGAGAGGGGAGCCGGGACATGTGGGTTTATCGCTCACTGGAGATTCTGCTGCAAGACGTTCACTTCGGGTTGCGGATGCTGGGCAAGAATCCCGGCTTCACGATTGTGGCTGTGCTCACGTTGGCGCTCGGCATCGGCGCCAGCACAGCAGTCTTTAGCGTGGTCAATGCCGTTTTACTGAAGCCGCTACCCTATCCCGGCGCCGATCGAATCATGATGTCCTGGCTCATAGCTCCCGCCGGACTCAATCTGGGCGCCGACGAGTATCCATGGAACCCCAGGCAATTCCGCATGGTCTTGGACGAATCCAGCACTTTCCAAGACCTAGGCGCATTCAAAAGTGATTCCTTCAATCTTACGGGCTCGGGCGAGCCGGAACGACTGGACGGTTTCCGAACGTCCGCGGGATTTTTTCCGGCGTTGGGCACGGCGCCGCTTCTGGGTCGTTCATTCACGCCCGAGGAAGACCAGCCCGGGAAAGAACACGAAGTAATTCTCAGTCATCAGCTCTGGCGCGAGCGATTTGGCGGTGATGAAGGGATTCTCGGTCGTTCCATTGAATTAAACGGGTATGCCTACACGGTCATTGGAGTAATGCCTTCGGGCTTCGTTTTCCCGCGCGCCGAGGATATGCCGGTGACGTTCACGGCTCCCCGGCAGGCGCAGTTGTGGGCTCCGCTGGCACTTCCTAAAGTGCCGGGAGGTCCGAACGATCTCGCCGTGATTGGCCGGCTGAAGGCGGGCAGCAGCATAGAGCAAGCCCGGGCAGACCTGCGAGTCATCGCCAAGCGCGCGGAAGAACGGGACCCGCGCTACAAAGGTTGGTTCAACACCAGCGTGACGTCCTTGCAGCAGCAAATCGTTGGAGATACGCGTCGGCCGCTGCTCCTGGTCCTGGCGGCGGTCGGCGTGGTCTTGCTGATTGCATGTTCGAACGTTGCGAGCTTGATGGTGACGCGTTCTCTTGGGCGCAAGAAAGAATTCACAGTGCGTGGAGCTTTGGGAGCCGGGCGCGTGCGGATTGCGCGGCAACTGCTGACGGAGAGCATCCTGCTGGCGTCCGCCGGAGGGCTTCTCGGTGTGATTTTTG
>DASQGY010000041.1:0-12016 GCA_035632375.1 Bryobacteraceae bacterium
TAACCTCACAACAAGCGGATTGGTTTCGCACCCTTCTGGCGCACGTGTCCCATGCGATACGCCCCTGGGAATTTGCGTTCCATTGCCGCTGCGTCCGCCTCTGGAAGCGATATCAGCAATCCGCCTGAGGTCTGCGGATCGTAGAGTAGATCGTCGAATTCCGACGTCCCCTCCACACACCCCGAAGCGAACTCGCGATTGTTCTTCAATCCGCCAGGTATTGCGCCGAGCCGCGCATACTCCACCGCTCCTGGCAGAAACTGCAGCGCGCGCGCATCGATCTCGATGGTTGCCTTGCTAGCCAGCGCCATTTCCCGCGCATGGCCGATCAGTCCGAATCCGGTAATGTCCGTGCACCCGTGCACGTCGCACTCAAGCATCGCTTCGCATGCGCGGCGGTTCAGCGTCAGCATCGATTCAGTCGCCGCCTGAACATCCGTATCCCTGGCGATCCCCCGCTTCAATGCGGTCGAGATCACTCCAGTGCCGAGCCGCTTGGTTAACACCAGCGCATCCCCCACGCGTGCACCGCCATTGGTCTTGATCCGCTCCGGATGAACCGTGCCGGTGACCGAGTAACCGAACTTGATCTCGTTATCGGCCACGCTATGCCCGCCGAGCAACGCACAATCGGCTTCATGAATCTTCTCTGCGCCGCCCTTCAGGATCTGCGCCAGTTGATCGACATCGCCCGAAACCGGCCAAGCCAAAATCGAAAGCGCAGAAATCGGCCGCCCGCCCATGGCATACACATCGCTCAGCGAATTAGCCGCGGCGATGGCCCCGAAAGTATACGGATCGTCGACGATGGGCGTAAAAAAATCCACCGTCTGCACCAGCGCACACTCCGGCGAGAGCTTGTACACGCCGGCATCGTCGGCGGTATCAAACCCCACCAGCACGTTCTCGTTCGCCCAGCGCGGGATCTGAGCGAGCACCTGGTCCAATAACTTTGGACTCAGCTTGGAAGCTCAACCGGCCGCGGAAGTATGCGCGGTGAGCTTGGAGGTTGTGGTCACGGTACCAGGATAGCGGGAAAAGAATTCAAGGATTCATGAATTCAAGAATTCGGGGAAGAGAGGAACCCGGCCAATGTTGCACGATTCGTATTGACGCGGGCTCCCGCAAAAACGTTCAAGGATCTTTGGGTCTGGCAGAAGGCTCACCGATTCACAGTGCTGATTTATCGTCTGACATCAGCATTTCCAAAGCACGAGACGTTCGGCCTGACGAGTCAGATGCGCCGCGCTGCCGTCTCAATTCCAGCAAACATCGCCGAAGGCTTCAAGCGCCGCGGCAACGCAGACAAAGCCAGATTCCTAAACATCGCCCAGAGCTCATTAGAAGAGTGCCGCTACTACCTAATCCTGGCGGAAGACCTGTCTTACGGCAACACGGAGGATGCTCAAGCAACCCTTGAAGAAACCAGCCGATTCCTGGAAGCGTACCGACGCCGCATCACAGATTCCTCGAATTCTTGAATCCTTGAATTCTTGAATTCTTCCCCCTCTTGACACCACCCGCCCCATATGAAACCATTCCTTAGGCCTGTTCGTGCTTCGGATTACATTCAGGGGGATCCTCGTATGAAGACTCACGTGTTTCTGTTCGCTCTCGTACTGTTCTCGCTCGCTTCCATCGCCCTCGCGCAGGCGCCGGTCGGAGACATCACCGGAACCGTCTATGACGAATCCGGCGCAGTGATTCCCGCCGCCCCCGTCACCATCACCAACAAGGAAACCGGCCTGACCCGCAACCTGACCACGAACGCGTCCGGAGTCTTCAGCGCTTCGGCGATTCCCGCCGGCACCTACGAAGTGAAAGCCGAGGTCACGGGATTTCGCACTCTGGTCCGCGAAGCAACCGTCGCCGTAGGCGGCCTCACCACTGCCGATCTCCACCTCCAAATCGGCGCATCCAAGGACATCGTCACCGTCGAGGCGGTCACTCCACAAATCGAGTATGAGCGCCACGCCATCGACGGCGTAGTGACGCGCCAGCAAATCCAAAACCTCCCGCTCAACGGCCGCAGTTTCCTCCAACTGGCCATGCTCGAACCCGGAGTCACTGTCTCCTCCAACAGCCAAGGGCAATATAACCGAGCCTTCGACGTATCCATCCTCGGCGCCGATTCCAACCTCACCCGCATCACCGTCGATGGCGCGTCCGTGCGCGATTCCGTCACGGGTGGCACACAACAGAACTTCTCTCAGGAAGTGGTGCAGGAATTCCAGGTGTCGAGCGTGAACTTCGATCTCTCCACCAGCGTCGGCGCGGGCGGCGCTGTGAACGTGGTTACGCGCGGAGGCGGCAACGAATTTCACGGCAGCGGATTCTTCTTTTTCCGCGATCACAATATGTCAGCCTATCCTGCGCTGCAGCGCAATCCACTGGCTCCGGATCCATTCTTCGCGCGGCGTCAATCCGGCGCATGGATAGGCGGCCCGGTGAAAAAGGATCGACTGTTTTTCTTCTCCAGCATCGAGCATAACAATCAAAACGGCGTTTTCGCTCCGCTGCCCAGCGACCCTCTGTTCCAAAATTTCGCCACCATCGCCGCCAGCCCCTACATCGGCACCACGCTCACGGAGCGCATCGACTGGCGCATCAATACCAAGAACAACGCCTTCGTCCGTTATTCGCATGATGGCAACCACAGCTTTGCGCCGCGAAGCGGAAACGAGTTGCCCTCTTCCTGGGTCAGTAACATCAATTGGGCCGACTCCGCCGTGTTTTCGCTCATCACCAGCTTCACCCCGTCTGTAGTGAACGAGTTTCGTTATTCCGGCACGTACTGGAGCAACAAGAATAACCTCCCCACCGCCGATCAATGTCCCAAGTGCCTTGGGCTGCTCGGGCCCCACTTATCGGTGGAAGGCACCGGCTTGGCGTTCGGAAACCAGACCAACACTCCGCAGTCGCGTCTGCTGCGCCGCCACATTTTCGCCGATAATCTCACCTGGCAAAAAGGCTCGCATCGCCTGAAGATGGGTGGCGAGTGGGAATATCAGAAAGGAACCGGCACTTACACCATCGCCGAGCCGGCTTCTATCACGCTGTTCTCGCCAGCCGAGGTAGCCAAGTTCTCGCCGCAACTGCTGCCGCTGGTCCCCAAGACCTTCAACACCCTAAACGATATTCTGAAACTGCCGCTGAAAAATTTCGCCTTCAGCGTGGGCGACACCCGCCAACCGCCGCCATTCCAGATTGGCAACGCCGACCACGACAACACGTTCCATTTCTACTGGCAGGACACCTGGAAAGTAAAACCTAGTTTCACTCTGACCTACGGACTCGGCTGGAACTACGAAAGCAACGCGCTGAATCACGACTTGACGAAACCCCAGTTTCTCGCCCCCATTTTCGGTGCAAACAATCTCGGCCCCGAACAGCACGACTACAAGCACTTCTCTCCGTCGCTCGGCTTTGCCTGGTCTCCGTGGAAGAACAACAAGACCGTGATCCGCGGCGGCGCGGGCGTCTACTACGACACTATTGACATCGAGTTGCGCTTGATCGAGCGCGCCTATTTGAGCCCCCTCGGTTCAGGATACCTATCGCTGGGCGGCAGTTCCAT
Source organism: Bryobacteraceae bacterium (assembly GCA_035632375.1). Classification (GTDB taxonomy): domain Bacteria; phylum Acidobacteriota; class Terriglobia; order Bryobacterales; family Bryobacteraceae; genus Palsa-89. The sequence goes on from DASQGY010000041.1 coordinate 3,578, forward strand.
TCCGAACCCAATTCCTGGTATTCCCGGCGTTCCCGTAAATACGCCGCTCGATTTCCACAATCCTACCGCCTTCCCCGGCTCAGCGCTCATCGCCATCCTACCCCTGGTGCGTTCCAGCGTGATTCAACAACTGCACATTAATCCAAACAACACCGACCTTTCGCTCCGAACTATCGACCTCGCGAAGAGCGCGACCGAGCTCTTCGCCAACGACTTCACGCCTGGTCATGCACAGCATTTTAGCCTCGGAGTTCAACGGCAGATCAATAGCGATTTCGCCATCAGCGCCGATTTCGTTTACCGGCACTTCCTCCATCAGCAGATCCGCGATGTCGACTTAAACCACTTCCAACGCTATATCAACGGCGTGCAGAGCCCGGTGATTCCAGTCTGCACCGGTAGCAACGGGCCCGAATGTTCCACCGGCGGCGTCGGGATGATCATCAGCGGCGGCCGCACCGTCTATCGCGCCCTGCTGGTGAAAGCCGACAAGCGCTTCGCGCACCGCTATCAGATGCAGGTTTCCTACGCCTTACAGGACCAGGAAGGCATCAATGGCATTTACAACAACGACAACTGGTTCCAGTATTTCGGCCCGCAAGGTCCGCACAGCATTCTGAACATTAGCGGCTTGGTCGACCTGCCGTGGAAATTCCAGCTCTCGTTCATCTCCAGCTACACCAGCCGCGGACCCTTCCAGCCGACGATTCCAGGCGTCGACTTGACCGGCAGCGGCATCGACGGTTTCCCGTTGCCCGGAATGGGCGACAGCCTGTTCAACCGCGGCCTCAGCAATTCCGACCTGGTTCGCCTGGTGAATCAATACAACCAGACCTACGCCGGGAAGAACGGGCCGCATACCGGCCAGGTGTTTCCGACTGTGACGTTGCCCGGTAGCTACGACTTCGGCCGCAATTTCAATTCGCAGGACCTGCGCCTGACAAAATCCTTCAAGTGGCGCGAACGCTACGAACTCCAGGCCTTCGTTGAAGGGTTCAATATCTTCAACATCTCGAACCTCGGCGGCTACAGCAGCAACCTGCTGGACCCCGGATTCGGCCAACCAACCGGCCGCGCCGGCGGCACTTTCGGCACCGGCGGCCCCCGCGCCTTCCAATTAGGCGCCCGCCTCTCGTTCTAGAAAAAAAAGGAAGAAGGCGGCGTAGCCGCAATCCTTCCCTAACACCTGGCACCTAAAACCTAACACCTAGTTCTTTTCCCGCGCCAGGTCGTAAATATCCGCAATCAACTTCGGTACCGCCCGCGACTCCGACGTATCGTAATACCCGCGAATCCGCGCCTGCCGGTCCACCAGCACGAACCGCGTGCTGTGCTGCAACGTCGCATCCACATTACCGAGCTTGAACACGTCTCGATCTAGGCGCTGCAACTCCGCCGGCGGCCCAGTCAAAAAATACCAGTGCTCCGCCGACGCCCCATGCACCTTCGCATACGCCGCCAGCACCTCCGGCGTATCGCGCGCCGGATCCACGGTGAACGACACCAGCTTCACATCCGGCATCTTGACGATGGCATTCTGCACCTCGTGCATCTGCGACGTCATGCGCGGACAAGGTCCCGGACAAGTAGTGTAGATGAAATCCGCCACCCAGATTTTCCCGCGGAGTACGGCGCTGTCGAATGCCTGCCCATCCTGCGCAGTCAACTGAAACTCGGGAACGTCGTAATAGACCTGCAGCGCGCTCTGATGCGATCCACAGGCGATTAGTGTGAGGGAAAAAGCGGCGAGTACAACAAACTTCATGCAGAACGGTCGAGAAGCATCAAGCCGTAAAGCACCGGCAGGTAAATCACCGACGCCAGCAAAACCGCGCGAGCCCGTTGCCGCGTCCGGTCGAAGCTCACGCGCAGCCCGGCATACAGGAACAGCAGCCCCAGAGCCAGCGCCCCAAACAAATAGAAATTCCCGGTCATCGCCAGAAACTTCGGCGCCAGGCTGATCGGAATCAGCACCAGCGAGTACAACAGAATCCGCCGCGCCGTCGATTCCCCGTCCGGCTCCACCACCGGCAACATCCGGATTCCCGCCCGCTCGTAATCCTCGCGATACATCCAGGCAATGGCATAAAAGTGAGGAAACTGCCAGAGAAACAAAATCGCGAACAGCACCCAAGCTTCCCAGGTCAGCGTCCCACTCGCAGCCGCATAGCCGATCAGCGGCGGCATCGCGCCGGGAATCGCCCCGATTGTCGTCGAATGTGGCGACCGCTGCTTCAGCGGCGTGTAAATGAATAAGTAACTCAGCAGCGTGAACAGGCCAAGCAAAGCAGTAAGTGCGTTTACGCCAAAGAACAACTCGACAAAGCCGGCCACCGAAATAAAGATCGCAAACGCCAGCGCCTTTCCCGCGTCCAAACGTCCCGCAGGCAACGGCCGCGCCTGCGTCCGCTTCATCTTGGCGTCCGCTTCGCGTTCGTACCACTGATTGAGCGCAGCCGTGCCGGAAGCGATCAGCCCGGTTCCGATGATGGTGTGCAGCAGCGTGAGGAGATGCCAGCCGCCTTTGGCGCCGAAGAAATACCCCACGCCCGTGCTCATCAAAATGAGCCAGGTTATTCGCGGCTTAGTTAACGCGAGGTAATCCTTCATGCACTGCCGATCTATTAAGGTACCACAGCCCGGTTGCCCTGTCACGAGAAAAATTCTCGTGATACGCTAAAACCTCAACCGGCGTACGGCGGCGGCACGATCCCCTTCAACCGCAGATAAACCAGCGCCTGCGCCCGATGATGCGCGGCATGGTCCAGCAGCCGGTAGCACAACTCGCGCTTGGGAATCGGCTCGTCAAAGAACTTCACCATCGTCTCCCCATCGGCGTCCGATTTCAGCCGGTCGAAAGCCACCGTCACATAGTCGTAGGAGTCCCTGATATGCTTCTCCAACTCGGCCCGCCCGAGTTGCCGCGGATCGCCGACATAAACCGCCTTGTCCCCGCGTAGCGGCGCCGACATCAACAAATTCGCGTCCGCAAGATGGGTCAACTGCTGCGAGAACGTCCACACCTCGGGCGTCGGCCGGAAACTGAGATGCTCATCCGGCATCTTGGCCAGCATCGCCAGCGTGTAATCCTTCGACGCCTTCCACCGCACCTTGAGTCCCGCCGCAAAGTAACTCGCGCAGCCCGTCTTCTGAGCTGCGGCTGAGCCCGCCATCGCCAACCCCATGAACACCGCATCGCGTCGTCGCACAAAGCCTCCCGTTTTGAAATCCCACTTCCCAAAGTACTCCATTGTGATAGCTGCACTGCACCCAAACCTGCGCTTTGCAAGGAACCGCGTTTAGACGGCATACTGGACTTGGATGCACCAGCGTCTCAGCTTTCTCGCTCTTACCTCGATTGCCCTCGGTTCGGCGATCGCGCAAACACCAGCCCCGACCAAGTTGGAGGAAGAACTGTCCAGACTGTGTTCCAAAGCGACGGCTGCCGACGAAGCCGAGACCAGCCGTGCTATCCATCGCCAATCCGTCGCTTTGCGTGCCGCGCTCCAGTCCGAGTCGGCATTTTGGACTTTTCTGATCGATCCCTCCACGCCGTACAAAGAACGAATTGCTGCCGCTTTTCAGGGTAGCAGCCTTATCTCGGCGCAAGAGATTCCTAGGCTGTGGAGGGCATATGTGGAGTTTGGAGCGCTACCCGCCGGAGTGAATCCATCACCCTGCATATTCCGCAGCGACGCATCCTGGTACCCTCCCAGTAAGGAGTGGTGGTTGCTGCGAAATACACGACCGCCTCAGGGTGTTGTTGCAGCCCAACCGGAAACTCGCACCATACTGGGTTTTACCGTCAACCTCCCGACGAAGGCAGCGGACTACCCGCTTGACCTGGAGCACCGCAACGGTACTCCCTGGATTTGGCAGATGCAGCGAGCCCTCGATGCTCTGGTGAAGGGTGTGCGGCAATATTATGCCCAACCCGATCGCTATCCGAAGATGGCTGAGGTGGCATTGCAGTGGCAGCCGGCGAACTTCTACGAACAGCGAGTTCGCGCGGAGAGCCTCATCCGGGGCCCGCGTAACCTAGTCTGGATCGAAACGCTGACTCGCCTTGCTCTTCAAGATGGAAACGGCGTGGATGACCTATACGTGTACGGGGGAGATAGCTACCGTTTTGAAAAACTGGTCCATACCGCTCAAGTCGTGATCCTGCAGCAAACGCTCGACAAGGGAGTTGCGGCACGGACCACTTTTCAGGTGGTTCAAATGGCGCGTCTGAAGCCGTCCTGGCCGTTTGAGTGGAAACCTCTGCGCACCGGGACATCTATGCTGGCTATCGTGAAGTGGGCCACGAATCGGGAATTGGACGACTGGACTCGTTATTACTGCTTCGCTGCACCAATCTGCAGGATGCTGGACCAACCACCGTTCGAACCCGACGAGCGATTGGACCCAGGGAGTCTTCAGGTCCAGCACTCGCTGGCTAAATTCGAGGCATGGGTCACCAGAGAACAGCCGAGACTGGAGCAAGAAGCAGCGAAGGAGCGCAAGATGCTCACGGACCTCGCCATGGAACTGCATCAACCAGTCCACTAGAGTGCCAGTTAATTCCTCCCTCCCCCTCCACCACTTCCAAGGATGTATAGTGAATTGACTCGGAGAAACCTATGCCCGACCTCACCATCCTGATCCCCATCCTGATTGTTGCCATCTACCTGTTTTCGTCCATCAAAATCCTGGCCGAATATGAACGCGGCGTGATCTTCCGGCTGGGCCGCGTCCTGCCGCAACCCAAAGGCCCCGGCCTGATCCTGGTCTTCGCCCCCATCGACCGCATCGTGCGCATCTCGCTCCGCATCGAGGCCATGGAGGTGCCCCCGCAGGACGTCGTCACCCGCGACAACGTCACCGTCAAGGTGAACGCCGTAGTCTATTTCCGCGTCATCGACCCCACCAAAGCCGTGCTTGAAGTCACCAACTTCCTCTACGCTACGTCGCAGGTATCGCAAACCACGTTGCGCAGCGCACTCGGCGAAGTGGAACTGGATGAACTGCTGAGCCAGCGCGAGAAACTGAACCTCCGCCTGCAATCCGTGCTCGATCAGCATACCGGCCCATGGGGCGTGAAGGTCACCGTGGTGGAAGTGAAACAAGTGGATTTGCCTGATCAGATGATCCGCGCCATCGGCCGCCAAGCGGAAGCCGAGCGCGAGCGCCGCGCCAAGATTATCCACGCCGAGGGCGAGTACATCGCCGCCGAAAAGCTGGCCATGGCCGCCGAGTTGATCCAGAAACAGCCCGCCGCCATACAGCTCCGTTACATGCAAACCCTGGTCGAAATCGGCGCGGAAAAAAACACCACGGTTGTGTTCCCGGTGCCGATAGATATAATCTCGTCTTTAGGACGCGCGCTCGACCGACTGGGCGAAAAGTAACGGGAAGGCGAACCGGTTTTGGCTAGAAGCGAAGAAGGCGAGTTCGAATTAGTACTAGGGAACAAGCAGTTGATCAGCGTGTTCCTGGTGGTGGTGATCCTTCTTGGCGTGTTCTTCTCCATGGGATACATCGTGGGACGAAGCTCGTCCCCGGCCGTACCCACGGAAGCGGCGCGCACCGGCGGCGGCAAAGCTATCGTCGTCGAACGTCCGGCCCCGTCGAATCCAGCGCCCGACGCCTCCACCCCGCCGGCGGAAACGAAACCGGCGGATACCAAGGCCGCGGAGACCACTCATCCCGAGCAGCCCCCTCCGGCCCCAGTGAAAGATACCAAGCCGCCTGCAATCGCCCCTGCGGCCGCGCCGCCGAAACCAGCACCGGCCCCAACATCCGGCGAACCGCCAGCCGGCGACTACTGGCAAGTGGTCGCCACCACCAGGCCCGACGCCGAAATCATCACCCAAGCCCTCAGCAAAAAAGGATTTCATGCAGTGATCGCGCCGGTTCCCAATGACACTCGCGTCCGCGTCCTGGTTGGCCCTTTGGCGAACGCCGCCGCGCAGGCGCAAACTCGCGCCGACCTGGAAGCATCCGGGTTCAAGAACCCGATCATGCGAAAATACTGAGTTGGCGCTCGACACGCTGGTAAACATCGAACCTCGCCCGCCCGCTAGGCCTCGCTTGCCGGAATGGCTCCGCAAAGGCGCGACGCATTTTCAGGAAGTGCACGCGCTCAAGGCCGAAATCCGCCGCTTGAATCTCCACACCGTTTGCGAATCGGCGCGCTGCCCCAATATGCACGAATGCTTCAGCCGGGGCGCGGCCACGTTCATGATTCTCGGCAACCTCTGCACGCGCGGCTGCGGTTTTTGCTCGGTACCCAAAGGCTCGCCGCAGAAAAAGGAATTCTCGCTCGACCCCGACGAACCCGCCAATGTCGCCCGCATGGCCGCCGGCATGAAGCTGCGCTATGTGGTGATTACCTCGGTGAACCGCGACGATTTGGACGACGGCGGCTCGCACCATTTCGCCCAGACCGTGCGCGAAGTTCGCCAGGCATTGCCGCACGCGCGCATTGAAGTTCTCACGCCGGATTTCTGCGGCGATCTCGACGCGGTCGCCCGCGTGCTGGATGCCGCACCCGACGTCTTCAACCACAACATGGAAACTATCGACCGGCTGTACCGTCGCGTTCGCCCGCAGGCAAATTACCAGCAGTCGCTCGACGTGCTTCGATTCGGCAAGCGTTACAAGCCCGGGATTCTGACCAAGAGCGGACTGATGGCCGGCCTCGGCGAAGAACCGCACGAAGTGGAGAAGCTGCTCGGCGATCTGCGCGCCGCCAACGTGGATGTCGCCACCATCGGGCAATACCTGCAACCCACGCGCCGCAATCTGCAGGTGCAATCCTACGTAACGCCCGCGCAGTTCGACGCCTACCGCGACTACGGCCTCTCCATCGGTTTCAAAATGGTGTTCAGCGGACCTCTGGTGCGAAGCTCCTACATGGCTGACTTGGTGAATGACGAAGCTTCCCGCATCACTGCTTAACTTCGCGCTTGCACTGATCGGCGCGATGCTTCTGGTTCTCACGTTTCCCAATATCGTTTTCGTGAACTCGGGCGTCCCCTTGCTTGCCCCCATCGCGCTCACTCCGCTGCTAATCGCTCTCGCGCGCGAGCCGCGCCCGCTGTGGCGATTTCTGCTCGGAGAATTCGCGGGAATCGTCTACTGGTTCGGCGTCTGCTATTGGATCCAGTTCGTCCTCGAAGTTCATGGCGGTATGGGCCGCTGGGGCGGATGGGCGACGTTCCTCTTGTTTTGTGTGGCGAAAGCAATTCACTTGGGCGTCTTCAGCCTGCTGGCTGCGGTCCTCGTGCGGACCCCATTCGCTATTCCAGCCATCGCCGCGTTATGGACCGGCATTGAGCGCACCCACGGAACGTTCGGATTCGCATGGCTGGCCCTCGGAAACGCCGGTATCGACATGCCGCTGCCTGCCCGCCTTGCACCATTCCTGGGCGTCTACGGAATTTCGTTCGTCTTTGCCTTGACTGCGGCGACCGTCGCCTTGCTGATTTTCAGCCGCGACCGGCGCCAGTTGTTCTGGCTGGCGGTAATCCCACTGTGTCTGCTGCTGCCCGACCTGCCCGCGCCTTCGGCTCCGACCGAATCCGCGCTAGTGATCCAGCCCAACATGCCCGAGGAAGCGCAGTGGACCCAAACATCGGCGGGCTCAGCGCGCGACTACTTCGTGAAGCTGTCGCTCGATGCCGCGCAGCGCATGCATCCCCGCATCATCGTCTGGCCCGAAGTCCCTGGCCCGATTTACTACTATCGCGACCCAACCTTCCACCAGGAAGCCGCGGCCCTCGCCCAATCCGCAAACGCCTATTTCCTCTTCGGCACAGTAGCCGAAACACCGCAAGGCTCGCCACTCAACTCCGCCGTCTTGCTGCGTCCCGACGGCGACTTGGTGGACCGCTACGACAAAATCAACCTGGTTCCCTTCGGCGAATACGTGCCAAAATTCTTCGGCTTCGTAAACCGCATCACCCAAGAAGCCGGCGACTTCGCCCCGGGCAATCGCCTGGTCGTTTTCCCCGCGGCGGATGGCCACAAACTGGGCGTCTTCATCTGCTACGAATCCGTCTTCCCCGCCCAAGTCCGTGAGTTCGTCAAAGGCGGCGCCAATCTCTTATTGAATCTCTCCAACGACGGCTACTTCGGCGAAAGCGCCGCCAGAGAGCAACACCTGGAAATCGCCCGCATGCGCGCCTTAGAAAACCACCGCTGGCTCTTGCGATCGACAAACGACGGAATCACCGCCGCAATCGACCCAGCCGGCCGCGTGACTCAACGCCTTCCGATGTATCAGGAGACAGTAGCCAAGATGGCCTACTCCTACGAAACCACCGTAACCGCGTACTCGACCCACGGCGACTGGTTCGCCTGGGCCAGCCTCTTGGCCTCCGCAATAGCCCTCCTAGCCTCCCAGCGCCCCCACTATACCGGGGACAGACGGAACGTTTCCGCATAAACCGGGGA
>DASQGY010000042.1:0-60120 GCA_035632375.1 Bryobacteraceae bacterium
TGCGCGCCCGGTTTCCCCAATACAGCAGCGGCCAAATGTCAAGAATGCTACGCCGGCTGCGCACGCACGGGCTCATCAAAAAGGCCACTCACTGCTACAAGTACTACCTGACCACGCTCGGCAAACAGGTCGTCGCACTGGTCCTCAAACTCAAGGAACTCGTCATCATCCCAGAGCTTACTGTTGCTGCACTGGCGCGCTGATTCAAAATTCTGCCAATTTCGGCAAGAACCTAACTACGTAGGTACTTACGGTCACGGCTCGGTAACGGTTTCTGAGCCGTGACCGTTAAGGGAGCGGTTGGACAGGTTATTTCATTGCAGATCCTAATCATCAGCCCGTGGGCAGATTGGTAACTTGCAGCGGGTTGGTACCCCGCTTGGCGAAGCGCGATTAACAAGCGCGCGCAGGTTGGCAACCTGCCCTACGGGCTGATGATCGACCCAACGTGTTTCTGGTTGGGGCGGTCGCAGCTTCCCGTGATACACTCCCCACATGCGCAAAATCCTCGTCGCAACTGCTGCTGCTCTCTGCGTCTGCTTGGCCATCTGGGCCGCCACTCCCGAAAAGATCGACCTGAGCGTGCTGAATCGAATCAAGACCGAAGCCTTCGAGCATTCCAAGGTCATGGACAACGCGTTCTATCTCACCGATGTGTATGGACCGCGTTTGACCGGCTCACCCAACATCAAACAAGCCGGCGACTGGGCCGTGAAACAGATGAATGCTTGGGGCTTGTCCAACGCCAAGATGGAAGCCTGGGGGCCGTTCGGACGTGGGTGGAGTTGCAGTCGCTTTGTGGCCATGATGAAGGAACCGGAGTTCCAGCCGTTGATCGGCTTTGCGCAGCCGTGGTCCCCCGGCACCAACGGCGAAGTGAGCGGCGAGGCTGTGCTCGCAGTCATCACGCGGGCGGAGGATCTCGAAAAGTTCAAGGGAAAATTGAAAGGCAAGATTGTTCTCATCGCCACTCCGCACGCCTCCGAACTGAGTGTCAATCCTCTGTCGCACCGGTTCACGGACGCTGAGCTCGAGGCTGCTACCGTCGCCCCGGATCCCGCCATGGGAAATCCCGCCGGCCTGCCGCTCGGATTCATTCCGGGTCCGGCTGCTGGTGCGCCGCGTGGTGGCCGGAATGCGAATGCTGCTCCGGCGGGCCGTCCAGGGCAACCGGGTGGTCCAAATCGCGATGGCATGCGAAGGTTCCGCAATCAATTGAACCAATTCCTCACCGACGAAGGCGTACTGCTGGTGCTGCGGCCTGGCACCGGTCCCGATGGTGGCACAGTGATGGGCTCCGCCGCCGGATCGCAGAACCCCGCCGATCCGCTGCCGCCGCCGTCGGTCATCCTCACCAACGAGCACTACAATCGGATCGCCCGGCTGATGGAGAAGAAGATTCCAGTCACGCTGGATTTCGATATACAGGCGAAATTCTCGGAGCCTACCGATTCATTCAACGTCACCGCCGAAATCCCCGGCACAAATCCCGACGCTGGCCTGGTGATGCTGGGCGCTCACTTCGATTCGTGGACTGGCGGTACGGGCGCCACCGACAACGCCGCTGGTTCGGCCGTAGCCATGGAAGCGATCCGCATCCTGAAATCGCTGGATCTGAAGATGGTGCGCACGGTCCGCATCGGGCTTTGGACCGCGGAGGAGCAGGGATTGCTCGGCTCGCGCGCGTATGTGAAGGAGCATTTCGCCGACCCCACCGACATGAAGTTGAAGCCCGAGCATGCCAAGCTATCCGGTTATTACAACCTGGACAACGGTAGCGGCAGAATCCGCGGCATTTACATCCAAGACAACGATATGATGAGGCCCATCTTCCAAGCCTGGATGGAACCGTTCCGCGATCTTGGCGCCACTACGCTCACCATCCGCAACACCGGAAGCACGGATCACATGGCTTACGACGCCGTTGGATTGCCTGCATTTCAGTTCCTGCAGGACCCGCTTGAATATGGCACGCGCACGCATCATTCGAACATGGACCTCTACGATCACCTGCAAGCCGGCGACCTGGAGCAGGCTTCCGCGATCATGGCCTGGGTGGTTTACAACACCGCCACGCGCACGGAGATGCTGCCGCGCAAGCCACTCCCGAAACCGCGCCCTAATCGCGGACCAACCGGCGCAGCCCCGACCGAAACGGCAAGCCAATAGATGACGGAGGCGCAACGCGCCGACATCCTTCCTTCTGGATTGTGGCTCCTGGATTCTGGCTTCGTCCCCCAGCTAGATCTGCACAATCGCCGCGCTCACCGGCTTCGACCCCACCGGAATCAGCATGAACAGCGGGCCCTTCTTCCAGCGCCGCTGTTGATTGACGGCGCGCGTGACGTTGGGGATGCGGATCACCGCCATATCGCCGGAAGCCTGGTTGAGGATCAGCGCGTACTGATCGTCGGGCGTGATGGTGATATAAGAAGGTTCGGTGCCGACGGGCGTCACCGCAATCAACTTGCGCGTCTCAATGTCCAGGATGCTCACGTCCCCCGATTTCGGATTTGCGACAAACAGGTAACCAGGCGTTGCAGACGCCGCCATCGCGCCGGGATTGTGCCCGGCCAAGACCGTCTCCCCGATCTCCGGCGTGTAGGAAGGGTACACCACCACGACGGCGTCCATCCCTTCGCCGGTGACGAATAACTGGCCCCCGTCGGCATTGAAACACAGGTGATCCGGGCGGACGGCAAGCGGTAGATTGACGATTAGTTTCCGAGTGCCGGCGTGGTAAAGCGAGAGCATCCGCTCGCTGGTGTTGGCGGCAATCAACTGCTTGGAGTACTGAAAGCGTACCAAGCCCATTTCGCCCGACGACTCAACAACCGGAAACGCCCGATGCCGAGCCGCATCGACAAACGTGATCATCCGGCCCGCACCGTGACTGATGGCCAACTGCGCGCCATCGGCCGAGACATCGAAATCGAATGGCGAGGAAGCCAGATCCAAGTGCCAGGACACACGCAACGCATCGAGGGAAACCGCAATCAGACGCCGAGGTTCCTCGCTCAGTACGTACAACTCGCTGCCGTCCGGCGACAGCCGCATAGTGATCGCCGAACTGCACACTTGCAGCTTGCGGGAAAAAGTAAGGTTGTCGGAGCGGATTTCGTGGACGGTTCCGTTCGCCGGCGTCAGTGCATAGACCCGGTTGAGCCTAGGCTGCGCCACCACCGCCGTCGGCGCGCCGTCGACACGAATGTGTCGGGCCACTGCAAACACTTCCAAATCCACCGCCGCGATAGCGCCGCCCTCCTGATTGGCGATGAAGGCGTACCCCGAGAACCCAGTAGCCTTCGGACGTGTACAAGCCGCCAGGGAAGCCAGACCGCCAGCCAAAAGTGAACGCCGGGTAAGCAAGCAACTCAATTCTCCCACACGGACGAAACACCTCCCCGGAATCCGCGTCCATTGGTAGAGAAAATTGCTCCCAGATGGTTGAATATGCTACGCTTCTGGTGGACTGTCCTAGCGCCTCCTCCAACCATCTTGAACACCGGAACGCGGGTGTAATACAGCCCTTGAAGCCAAATGAACATTCGCTCGCTCTTTAGTCTGTTCTCATCCGATCTGGCGATCGATTTGGGCACTGCCAACACGCTGGTATTCGCCAAAGGGAAAGGGATCGTCGTAAACGAACCTTCTATCGTGGCCATCAACAAGACCAACGGCGAAGTAGAGGCCGTGGGCAAGGAGGCTAAGGAGATGCTCGGCCGCACGCCGGGCAATATCGTCGCCATTCGTCCTATGAAGGACGGCGTCATCGCCGACTTCAAGGTCACCGAGCGCATGCTGAAGTACTTCATTGAGAAGGCGCACTCCCGTAAGGTGCTGGTGCATCCGCGTATCGTGATCGGCGTGCCGAGCGAAATCACGCAAGTGGAAAAACGCGCGGTCATCGATTCGGCCTATAGAGCCAAAGCCAGCGAAGTGCATCTGGTGGAACAAGCCATGGTGGCGGCCATCGGCGCCGGACTGCCGGTAACTGAACCTTCCGGCAACATGGTTGTGGATATCGGCGGCGGGACCACCGACGTCGCGGTGATCTCGCTCTCCGGCATTGTCTATTCGCGATCGGTGCGTGTGGCCGGCAATGAGATGGACAACGCCATCATGCAGTACCTAAAACGCAAATACAATTTGCTGATCGGCGAACGCACCGCTGAAGCAGTGAAGATGCAGATCGGCTCGGCCTTCCCTTTGGATAAGCCCCTGACCATGGAAATCAAGGGCAGGAACTTGATTGAGGGCGTCCCCAAGACCTTGACCGTGGACGACAGCGAGATTCGCGAGGCGTTGGGCGAATGCGTAGCTACCATCGTGAACGCCATTCGCGTGGCGCTGGAGCGTACACCTCCGGAGTTGAGCGCCGACATCAGCGACCGCGGCATCGTTTTGACGGGAGGTGGCGCACTGTTGAAGAATTTAGATAGGCGGATACGCGAAGAGACGGGACTGCCGGTATCGATCGCCGAGGATCCGCTGGCCAGCGTGGTCCTGGGAACCGGCAAGATGTTGACCGATTTCAAGTTGCTCCGCAGAGTGGCCATCGAGTAGTTGATAGAACCGAGGCGGGAGTATGGAGTTTTTCCTCAGCCGCTACCGCAACCTAACGGTCTTGCTGATCGCGATCGCGGCGCAATTGCTGCTGATTGCCTACCAGATCAAGAGCAATAGGGATGTCCCCATGTTGCGCGTTTGGGCGGTCAGCGCTGTCACACCGGCCGAACAGGCGCTCAACTTTGTGCGCCGCTACACCTGGGGATTCGTCGAAGACTACTTTGTCCTGCTGGGTGTGCGCAACGACAACGAAAAGCTGAAGCAGCAGAACGGCCAACTCAAGCTTGAGAATCATTACCTGAAAACCGAACTGTCCACCGCCGATCGCGTGCGCGCGCTGAGCGCCTTTCAGGCGAATACACCTTCCAAGATGATCGCCGCCCGTGTCACCGGAAATGGAACCGCCGCGAATTCCAAGGAAGTCTTCATCGATCGCGGATCCGCCAGCGGAATCGAGAGTGGAATGGCCGTGGTGACGCCCGATGGAATCGTGGGCAAGGTAGTATTCGCTTATCCCATGGCCGCGCTGGTCATGCTGGTTACCGATGGCAACTTCGCTGCGGGTGTGATCTCGCAGAAGAACCGCGTGCGCGGCACGCTGAAGGGGCTTGGCCACAGCGATTGCCAGGTGGACTACGTACAGAACGAGGAAAAGGTGGATCCCGGCGAGTGGTTCTTTACCTCCGGCGACGATCGTATTTTCCCCAAGGGTTTTCCGGTTGGCCAAGCTACCGTGGTCCGCTCCGGCAAGACTTTCAAGGAAATTTATGTCTCGCCCGTCGGACTGCAGGGAGGCCTGGAAGAGGTCCTGGTTGTCCTACAGGGAGTGCATCAACAGATTCCGGAAGGTGAAGTCTCAACGCAGAATTACAAGATCCTGCCTCCGCCTCCGGATAGTGGCACGGAAGCGCCGCAGGGAACCGGACAACCGGGCGTCCTGGCTACTGACGCGGACCGTCTCCGGGACCAATACAAACAAGCTGGAGACGCACAACATCACACCTTCGGCGAGGGAACACCCGGATCGACGCCCCCGGACTTTACCAAGATCCCCGGCGTTCACGCTGGAGCTCTTCCCCCTAAGCCGCCGGCGAGTGTTGCCGCGAAGCCAGGGGCGTCGCAGCCAACAACAACCGCGCCTACTGAGTCAAAACCTGGCGCCGCCGGAGCCGCCGCACCTGCCGGGTCGGTCGCCAATGGCGCGCCGGCAACAAAGAAACCGCCGGTGGCCAGAACACAGCCGGAACCTGCCGTTCCCATTCCGCCGGCCAAACCCAGACCACGAACTCCAATCCTGGTCACCGATCCCACCGATGCCGATCCGGGCGGCGAAGCACTGCCCCCGCCTAAGTCCGAAAAACCCGGAGTCAAACCTCCCCCGCGACCACCCGGCCAATGAGCGAGTTCACCGAACGCCTCCTCGTGGGCCCCCGCCGCAAGGGCTCCACCGATCGTGTGCGGCTGATCTGGCTGCTGGTGATCCCGCTCATCGCCATCCTGTTTCAGGTTTACGTTCCGCGTTTCGTGCAGTTCTTAACCTATCTGGAATTGCCGCTCCTGGTTACGGTACATTTCGCGCTGAGTGGCCGGGGTCCCATCGCGTCCGTGTTCTATGGCATGTTCATCGGACTGGTGCAGGACTCGCTGTCCCACCAGCCGATAGGTATGTTCGGAATTGTGAAGACCCTGGTTGGTTACTTCGCCGCGTCTGTAAGCATGCGCTTCGATGTCGAAAACCCGATCGTCACCTTCATCCTCAGCTTTTTCTTCTATTTTTTTCATCAGTTCTTTTACTGGGTTCTGGCTCGCGCCCTGCTGGGTCAAGCCATGCTTTTCGATGCACCGCAAACCTTGCTTTTTGGGCTACTAAATGCGGCTGTAGCCCTACCGCTGTTCCGTATTTTGGATAAACTGAGAGTAGCAGCCTGATGGCACTTGAGCGCAGGCGTGAATAGCAGTTGGAATCGCCTTGAACCTGCCTACTGAACGCTACGAGCCGCTTTCTTCGAACCGGCTCCTCCGGGACGACGATGCGAAGTTCGCTTCCGGTAAGATCGCCGTTTTTCAGTATGTGATGGTGGCCGTTTTCCTGTTCCTGTTAACCGGATTCTGGGATCTGCAAATCCGCAATCCGGAACTCTACCAGGAGCGCGCGCTGCAAAACAGCATCAAGTCCATTCCGATCAAAGCGCCGCGGGGCAAGATCCTGGATCGCGATGGCCGCGTGATTGTTGACAACCATTCCTCCTTCAGCCTCTTCCTGACGCGCGAAAACTTGAAGATGGAACACCTGAAGCCCATCGCCGATGGCTTGAACATCGACTATGACAGCCTGGTGGCCCGTGTAAAGCAATTTCAGAAGCGCGGAGGACCGCAATACGAGCCCATTGCCATCAAGGAAGAGTTGACGCCTGCTGAACTGGCCTTTGTCGAATCGCACAAAGATCCGGGAACATTCCCAGAGCTCGAAGTGATCCACGAACAGCGCCGTCTGTATCCGCAGGACGGCTTGGCCGCGCACGTCATCGGGTATGTCGGCGAAGTCAGCGAAGCGGAATTGAATACGCCGGAATTCGCCAAGCTACAGCAGGGCGCGATGATCGGTAAGGATGGAATCGAGCGTCAGTACAACGACATCCTGATGGGCGTCGACGGCCAGCGCCGAGTGGAAGTGGACAGCTTCGGAAATGAGCGCCGCATCCTGGAGGACGATGAGAACAAAGAGGCGATTCCCGGCAAAAACCTCCAGCTCACCATCGATCTCGATCTGCAGTCCGTGGCGGAGCTGACGATGGAGAACCGCCGCGGCGCAGTGGTGGCCTTGGACCCTCGCACGGGTGAGGTGCTGGCCGTGGTCAGCCGCCCGGCCTACGATCCTAACCTGTTCGCCGGCCGCATTCGCACCAAGGATTGGCGATTCCTGACCGAGAATCCCGATCATCCGCTGATGAACCGCGCCGTGCAAGCCCAGCAGGCGCCCGGCTCCACCTTCAAACCCCTCATGGCGCTGGCAGGCTTGGAGACTGGTGTCATCGACGATAATTTCCATGTCAACTGCCCTGGCGGAGCCACCTTTTACGGGCACTATTTCAAATGCCACGCGGTCCATGGCACCGTGGAGTTACACAAGGGAATCGTGAACTCCTGCGATGTCTTCTTCTACAATGTCGGCAACCGGCTGGGGATCGACCGTATCGCCGAGTATGCCGAGATGGTTGGCTTCGGCCACAAAACCGGTATCGACTTGCCGCACGAGGCGGACGGCATTGTGCCCTCCACTAAGTGGAAGATTCGAAATTTCCGCGAGAAATGGTATGCCGGTGAGACTATTTCGGTGTCCATCGGACAAGGCGCAACCACCATCACTCCGATCCAACTCGCCGCTTATATCGGCGGGATTGCGGTCGGCGGAAAATGGGCCAAGCCGCACTTGCTGAAAGACGACACTCACCTGCCTCCACCGCGTATCCCCAGTGTGCATGAGGAAAACATTCAAAAGATCATCTACGGGATGTACGGAGTGGTGAATGAGGGAGGCACCGGCGGACGGGCGCGCATTCCGGGACTCAAAGTGTGCGGCAAAACGGGAACCGCGCAACTTGCCTCGAACGCCGTTCTGAAGGGCACCAAGCTGGGCCAAACGATGAAGGACAACGCCTGGTTCGTCGGCTTCGCGCCGATGGAGGCTCCGGAAATCGTCGTAGCGACGCTGTGGGAAGGCGGCGTGGAAGGACCCTGGGCCGCGCCAATCGTGCGCGACGTGCTGAAGGCTTATTTCGACAAAAAGGTCCGGCTCGGCCAGCCACGGCCTTATTACGCTTACACTCCGCCACGGCTGCTGCGCGCGCCCGATGCCGCGGTGCCAACGCCTCCGCCCGCGAATCCATAATATGGCTGCCTATCGCTCACTTCGGGATTTCGACTGGCCGATGATCGTGCTGGCCGGAGCGATCTGCGCTCTAGGCGTACTGCAGATATTCAGCGCGACGCGCGACACCGATGCATCCAGCGTCTGGTGGAAGCAACTGGTGTGGATTGTCGGCGGACTCATCCTCATGTGGATCGCCACCTTGATCGACTATCACACGCTGTTGGGGCAGGTGCCAGTGCTCTACATCATTTCAGTGGTCACCTTACTCGCCACTTATGCCATCGGAATGACGGCCTTCCATTCACGGCGATGGATCGGAACCCAGTCGGTCCATCTCCAGATATCGGAATTCGTTAAACTGGTGATGGTGCTGCTGGTGGCCCGGTACATGACCGAGCTGAAAACCGAGCAGTTGGAATGGCCGGATTTGTTGAAACTGGCGGGCTTGGTCGGATTGCCTACCGTGTTGGTTATGCTGCAGCCGGATCTGGGTACAGCGTTAACCTATCTTCCGATCCTGGCCGCCGGGATTTTCCTGGCCGGGTTGCGGTGGCAGTACGCAGTCGCGTTACTGGTGATCGTGGCGGTGATGATGCCGGTCGCTTACGTTTACGTATTGAAGGATTATCAGAAAGAGAGGCTGGTGGGCTTCCGGGACATCAACACGGATCCAAAGGGCTCGGGCTACCAGGTCATCCAATCCAAGATCGCGGTCGGTTCGGGTGCGCTCTGGGGAAGGGGAGTAACCAAGGGAACGCAAACGCAGGGACGCTTTTTGCCGGTGGCTTACAAGGATTTCATCTTGGCGGCCTTTGCCGAAGAGCATGGATTCGTAGGCGTCATCGTTGTCTTGGGTTTGTATTTCCTGTTGCTGATGCAGATGGTGCAGAACGCGCAAACCGCTCCGGACCGCGCGGGAATGTATATCTGCATGGGCATCGCCTGTTGGTTTTTGTTTCATATTTTGGTGAACGCCGGAATGGTGGTGGGGCGGATGCCGGTTACCGGAATTCCTCTGCCGCTGATGAGTTACGGCGGGTCGAACATGCTGGCGGTATTTTTGATGCTGGGGCTGGTGAATAACGTGCGGCTCCGGCGATTTGTTAATTGAGACGGCTGAGACGGCCGGTTTTAAGAAGATTGAGTGAGTTCGAATGGTTGCCGCGTCCTGCTACGGTTGATCCGGGCGGCGTGGTGAAGCGCTTCAAAGGGTGTTCGAGATTCAAGTCTCCGCCTGGAGAGGCCCAAAGATTTTGCAGTCCGGAAATCGGGCCAACGGTCCTGTGGGATCACCCGGAACACCGGATTTCGAACGCTCTCCGTTTTCCTTGAAGCCACTGTCCTCGGCATGAACCGTAGGAGTTTTCATGAGCAAGGAATTGGTGATCTCTTCGAATCGCCACGAGACCAAACTGGCGATCCTCGAGGACGACCAACTGGTCGAGGTGTTCTTTCAGCGTGCCAACGAGTATTCGCTCGCTGGCAGCATTCACAAAGGACGAGTGACGCGTGTGCTTCCCGGCATGCAGTCCGCTTTTGTCGATTTGGGACTGGAGCGGGACACGTTTCTCTATGTCTCCGACTTTT
The DNA here is from genome assembly GCA_035632375.1 of Bryobacteraceae bacterium. Classification (GTDB taxonomy): domain Bacteria; phylum Acidobacteriota; class Terriglobia; order Bryobacterales; family Bryobacteraceae; genus Palsa-89. The sequence goes on from DASQGY010000042.1 coordinate 10,028, forward strand.
TTGAGGAGAACGAGGAGTTTGATCGGGTTGCGGTGAGCCGCGAGGAGCCGCGAGGGGATCGTGCGCCTCGTCCAGCACAATCATCGCGCGAGCCGGCGGAGTCACCCGACGGAGTCGAGGCTGGATCCGAAGCTCCCGCTGCAACGCCCGAAATCGCGGCTGCACCAGCGCCACCTCCGGAACGCCATGGCGACAGCGATGGCCGGGATCGCCACGGACGCCGTTCGCGGCGCCGGCGCAATCGAGGCCGCGGCTTTCCCGATTCCAAGTACGCTTCCGCCGATACCAGAGAGCCGCGGTACTTGCCGGAGCGCTCGCGCCTGGCCCGCGCGGTAGAGCCTGTTCCAGCAGCCGAAGAGGCCGCTGCCTCGCCCGTCGCCGAATCCCCGCGCGGCGATTTTTCAGTGCTGCCCGGCGAATCCCTGGCCAAGTACAGCGGCGCGGGCGTTCCCCCACTGGACGAAGCGGAAGAGGAGGAGATCCGCAGCCTGCAGGAATCCGATGCACCGGCAGCGGAAGTGGCTTCCGAGGCCGGGATGGAAGCCGTGGAAGAATCCGGCGAGCCGCCCGAACTGGAGGCAGCGCCGGTGGTCGAAGCTCCCGAAACCGAGACGCCGGTTGAAATCCCGCCGGCAACACCTGCTCCATCCGAGCCGGAAGTCGCCGAGGCAGTCCCGGAGCCGGAGCGTTCCGGCGAAAGCGATATCGAAACTGGCGAAATCGAGATCGAAGCCGCCGCCGAGGCGGAGGCCGATGCGGACGCCACTACGGAGACTCCAGCGTCCAGCGACCCGCCGGCGGGAGCCCCAGCGCCGCAGACTGCGCAGGTTCGCGAGCAAGGCGGCCGATACCCACATCGCGTTCCTCGACGCATGCGCCGGAAGATGCGCGGCGGTGGAGGCCCGGAATCGCGCTTCGATCAGCAACGCCGTGGCGATGCCGCCGCACCCGCGCCGGGAGAGACGCCCATCGCGCGGCCAGAACCGTCACGCTCTGTCTCCCGTCCGGAGAAAACGCCGTTACCTTCCATCACCGAGCTGTTGAAGGAAGGACAGGAAATCATCGTTCAGATCGCCAAGGAACCCCTGGGCCAGAAGGGCGCGCGGATCACTTCGCACATCGCGCTGCCCGGCCGCTATGTGGTTTACATGCCCACCGTCGAACACACCGGCGTTTCGCGCAAAATCGCCAGCGACGACGAACGCCTCCGCTTAAAGCGCATCTTGCAAACCCATCACGCCGGCGCTCCGGGCGGATTTATCGTGCGCACCGCCGGCGAAGGCAAGAGCGAAGAAGACATCGCCGCCGACATGAATTTTCTCTATAACCTCTGGCTGGACATCCGGCAGAAGGCGGAGAAACGGCCGGCGCCCCTGCTGCTGCACCACGATCTGGATATTGTGCAACGCACCCTCCGCGATCAGTTCACGGAGCACTTCAAAGCGGTCTGGGTGGATAACGAAGAACTCTACGAGAGCATTCTGAGTTTCGTCCAACGCTTCCATCCGAGCCTGGTAACTCGGGTGAAACTCTACACGCGTCCCGAACCGATCTTCGATGCCTTCAACGTAAGCGCCGAGCTCGAGAAGGCGCTACGCCCTAAAGTCTGGCTGAAATCGGGAGGCTACATCGTCATCAATCAAACCGAGGCGTTGGTGGCCATCGACGTGAACACCGGCAAGTATGTGGGCCGTTCGAATCGCCTCGAAGATACCATCGTCAAGACCAACACCGAAGCGGTGAAGGAGATCGTCCGCCAGATCCGCCTGCGCGACCTCGGCGGCATCATTGTCGTCGACTTCATCGACATGGACGAGCGCAAGAATCGCCAGAAGGTGATGCAGGTGCTCGAAGACGCCATGCGCGCCGACCGCGCCCCCAACAAGATTCTGCAGTTCAACGATTTCGGCCTGGTGGCTATCACTCGGAAACGTGTGAAGCAAAGCCTGGAGCGCGCGCTCTGCATGCCCTGCCCGCATTGCGAAGGGGCCGGTTACGTGAAAAGCGTGCAGACCATCGTGGGCGAGATCCTGCAGGAAGCGCACAAGATCGCGTCCGCCGTGGAAGGCAAGGACGTCCTGCTGCGCGTACACCCGGATGTCGCCAAGCTCCTGAAATCGAACCACAACAAATACCTGGAAGAACTGGAAGATATCCTGCGCCGTCCGGTCTTGGTGCGTAGCGATCCCACGTTGCACCACGAAAAATTCGATCTGGCGTGAAGGCGGAACGCCGCATGTTAAACTGAATCTACGCGGGCGTTCTTGCTCGCGCCCGATCGTTCCCAGTGACCCCGGAGAGATGGCCGAGTGGTTGAAGGCGCACGCTTGGAAAGCGTGTATAGGGGAAACTCTATCGAGGGTTCGAATCCCTCTCTCTCCGCCAGCGCTCCCCCACCAGTCTTGAAGTAATTGAAAACAAGTAAGATGCTACATTCCTAGGGATAAATCTTGCAAATCATCCACGATGTGGATAATATGCATGGATGATCCCTCGGCGAAAGCTCCCCGCTGTCAAGGACGCATTAGCCCGGCAAGCCGCCGTTGCATTGATCGGCCCGCGTCAGGTCGGCAAGACAACGCTCGCGCTGAAGCTATCCGACGAAGTCGCCTCCCTTTACCTAGACTTAGAGGCGAGCCAGGATCGGCGCAAACTCTCCGACGCTGCGCTTTTCCTGCGCCAATACGAAGACCGGCTCGTCATCCTCGACGAAATCCACCGTGTGCCGGAACTCTTCAGCACTCTTCGCGGCCTCATCGATCAAGGCCGGCGGCGCGGCCACCGAACCGGACGGTTTCTTCTTCTCGGTTCCGCATCGATGGACTTGTTGCGACAGTCCGGCGAGAGTCTCGCGGGCCGGATCGCACATGTGGACCTGGGCCCCTTCGATGTGCTCGAGTTGGAATCATCAACAGTTTCGGATCTGACGCCTCTCTGGGTGCGCGGTGGTTTTCCCGACAGCTATCTGGCGGAGAGCGACCGTCACAGCTTCGCTTGGCGAAAGGATTTTGTGCGCACGTACCTGGAGCGGGACATCCCTCTCCTGGGTCCACGCATACCAGCAGAGACACTGGAGAACCTCTGGACAATGCTCGCCCACAATCAGGGCGGGCTGCTCAATGCATCCCGTCTGGCGGCGGCACTGATGGCGAGTGCCCAGACGGTCACACGTTATGTTGACCTGCTGGTCGACCTGCTCCTGGTGCGGCGGCTTCGACCCTTTCACCACAATGCAGGGAAACGCATCGTCAAATCGCCAAAAGTCTACCTTCGCGACAGCGGAATCGTCCACGCCCTCCTCGGAATTGTCGATTACAACGCGCTTGCAGGACATCCGGTGGTTGGCTCCAGTTGGGAAGGATTTGTGATTGAGAACCTGTTGGCTGCGGCGCCGGATCTCACCATTGCGAGCTTCTATCGCACCTCTGCCGGTGCTGAGGTGGATCTTGTTCTTGAAATCCCAGGTCAGGGTCTCTGGGCCATCGATATCAAGCGTGGGCTTGCGGCGCGGCCTGAGAAGGGCTTCTACAGTGCTTGCGAAGATCTGAAGCCGATCCGAAGTTTTGCGGTCAACTCAGGCGATGATCACTATCGGATCAGCGGCGAGTTGGAAGCGATTGGTCTGAAGCAACTGGCTGCCGAGCTTGCTGCTCTGTGAGCCCACGCTCAGAGTGCGACGACCTGCTGGACTCGGGCTGGTGACCATCGTCGCGATGCAAATACCGGCAAAATTGCGTTCTCACTGGGCGTCTCAGCGATATGCTTCGGAGCGATGACGAACACGTACGATGGTGATTTCTTCAGGCGCTATCGCCAAGATGATCCGGTAATCTCCAATTCGAAGTCGGAAGTACCCTTGCCATTGCCCAGCGAGTGCTTTGAGATCGCCCTTGCCGGATTCACCATATTCAGTGAGGCTGTGAAGTATTCGAATAGCCAGTTCGCGGTCAATGGCGCGCAAATCGGCTCGCGCCGAGTCAGGCCAAATGAATCTCACCGCAAGCCGAATTCCCGCAGGACCTCATCGTGCGAGACTATTTTCCCAGAGCGAACTTCATCGCGCGCCCGCTCAATCGCAGAGGCGTCCGCGCGGGTGACCGGTTCGTCATCCTGGGGGGCTAACAATGCCGTACGATAGGCCGGACTCACCACCAGATACTCCAGGAATCGCTTCGCGGCGGGGAGTTCTTCCTCTGGTATCCGATCGATCAAATCATGCAGTGTATCGCGGCTCATTGAACTTCCCTACGTTTAGGGTACTTCATACCGACGAGTTATGGCTGCAGCACGATTCCTCGCTCAGCCAGCAACTGCCCGGTCCGCTGCAGCAGACCCAACTCATTCCGCCGGTAGTTGATAATCTGGTTCACTAGGTTCGATTCCGCCGCAACATAATCGGCCTGCGACGCCAGCACGAAGAACAGCGTCGTCGCGCCCAACTCGTAGCGCTTCTGATCCGCATCCACGCGCTTCTGCGCCAAGTCCCGCGCGATGGTCGCAATCCGGATGCCTTCTTTGCTGCTCTCCAGCAAATTCACCGCTGTCACCACTTGCAGCCGGATGTTCTCCTCCGTCGACCGCTGCTTCAACGCGTCCAGACGCTTCTGGTTCACCGCATCCGCCAGATCCGCCGCCGTCCGCCGGTCCTTGATCGGTAGGCGCAGCGTCAGCCCGAACCCGTACACCGGATTGTTGAATCCAAAAACTCCGCTCAACGCGTCCCCCAGGCCGCCGATGATCGGCACTACCGCCTGACCGGGATTCAGCAAATTCTGATTCGGGTAAAAAATCCCGCCCAGCCCCGACGAACCGTACAGCGCATTCAACGACAAGTCCGGCCTCAGGTTGTTGTTGCTTTGCTTGATGCTCAAATCGTCCACATCCATCGACTGGATCACGTTCTTCAAATCCGGCCGCATGCGCAACGCCGTGGCCACCGCCTCCTCGACATCCACTTTCAGCGCAGTGAGCGGCGGCTCGATGGTCGCGGTCAGCACAATCGGCAGCGTGCGGATCTTCGGATCCAGGTCGGCGCCAATCTGACGACGCAACGCATCTTCGGTCTGCGCGAGCCGGTAGCGCGCCTGCGACACACCCAGCTCAGCATTGGCTTTGTTCGCTTGCGGCTGAAAAATTTCCAGCGGCGACGTGGCCCCCAAGTCCAACTCCTTCTGTGCCCGGGTCAGCGCGGCATCCGCCAGCTTGAACGATTCTTCCTGCACCCGCAGACTCTCGCGCGCTCCCACCGCGTCCCAGTACGCACTCTCCGCGGCCGCCAGCAACTGAATTAACTGGTCCTGAAACGCGTAGTCTGCCGCGCGCAACCGGCTGCGTGCGATCGAAATCGGCAGTCGCGTGACATACATGCCTCGGTTACGCAACAGGGGCTGAGTCATCGAGAAATTGATGCTCGAATTCAGTTGCGGATTGAATGTCGAAAAGGAGCTGTTGCTGGAGCTGCGCGTGTCGTTGAACGATATGGAGTATTGCGTGCCGGACTCGAGCGTTTGCTGAAATTGCAGCCCGAACGGCTGGTTCAGGCTGTTCAAGGTGGTCGCGCCGGCCAGCAGGCTGTTCGAAGGCGTCCGCGTCCGCGTGGCGGCGAAACTCGCCGTCGCGAAAGGATCGAACACGCCGAACGCTCGCGTAATGGCGTTGCGGTTGAACTCCACGGTCAGTTTTTGAATGGTGACGTCGGGATTGTTGGCCATCACCAAATCGATATAATTTCGCAGCGACAGCTCCAGCGTTCCTCCGGCCACGAAATCGCTGAGCCGCACCGGCGGCTGCAACTCCACGCGCGTCGCCGTCTTGCCGAAGTGCCGTTTGAAATAAGATGGCTTGGGAAAAAATGGTTCGGTCTGCGCACCCAGCGATACGGCCAGCGCCAGCCCGACGAAGAATCGGCTCATAGGAATTCTCATTCGTATCTCAAAGCGTCATTCATATCGCAAAGCTTCGATCGGATCCGTGCGCGACGCCTTCATCGCCGGATAGATCCCGAACACCACACCCACCACCACCGACACGCCGAATGCGATCACCACCGAGGAACTGGTGACAATGGTCTTCCAGTCCGCAAGCCGCGCAATCAGCCAGGACAGAAAGAACCCCAGGCCCACGCCCAGAATTCCGCCGCCGGCCGAAATCAGCACCGCCTCAATCAGAAACTGCCGCACAATATCGCTACGCCTGGCCCCGATCGCCCGCCGTATCCCGATCTCGCGCGTCCGCTCCAGCACCGTGGACAAAACAATATTCATGATGCCGATGCCGCCCACCAGCAGCGAAATCGCTGCAATGGCCACCATCACGTAAGTGAAAATCGTCTGCGTCCGCTTTTGCTGCGCCAGCAACGCCGCCGGAATGGTCACGGTGAAATCCTGCACGCTGTGATGCGTCGAATTCAAAACCGCCGCCACCACTATCGCCACCTCCACGCTCTCCACGCCCTCTTTCAGCCGCAGGTCGATCCCGTCCAAGTCGTCCTTCATGAAACTGCTGACATCCCAATACCGGTATTGAAATGTATTCAGCGGAATGAAAATGATGTTGTTCAGATCCTGCATCTGAGCGCCGGCGTTCTGGCTTCCCGGCGCAAGCTGCTCGCCCAGCACCCCCACTACTTCCAGCCAAGTGTCGTTCAGCTTGACGTACTGGCCGACCGCCTTTCCGTATCCCAGCAACCCGATCTTGGCCGATTCGCCCAGCACGCACACCGCCGCGCTCGCCGCATTCTCCGGCTCCGTGAAAAACCGGCCGTCCACGATCCGCAGATTGTGAATCACCGCGTACGATGGCGTCACTCCATAGAGCTGCGGCACGTCGGCGGACGGCTTTGGCAGCACCTTCGCGGGATGCAGGACCCTTCGCGCCGAAAGCATCTCCAGCCCGGCAATGTTCGATTCGAGAATCCGGACGTCACGCTCCGTCAAACCCGGCGACGCCCGCCGCCGCTGCTGCAATTCCTCCTGGCTGGTGGCCGCCCGCGAATCGATGAGCACGTTGCGCACGCCCAACTGCTCGATAAACCGCAGCGATTCCTCGCGCGCCCCCGCGCCAATGGCCAGCATCCCGATCACCGACCCCACGCCGAACACAATTCCCAGCGCAGTCAGAAAAGTACGTGTCTTCTGAGCGCGCAGGTTGTCGGCAGCAAGCAGGAAATCGGCCAGATAACGCCGGATGGAGAAGCCCACTTTGTGGACCGGCTCTTCGGTTGGTTTCACCGGAGCAGCCGTCATTTCGGGATGGCCTGCATTGCGCCCGCCGAACCGGTCTTCTTGTTCTGCTGATCCGGACTGGCCATCGCCACCACTTGTCCGTCCTTCAGCCCGGTCAGCGCCACCTGGCTCTCGCTGCGCCGCATCACCTTGATATCCGACGGAGAAAAGCCGGTGGCCGTTTGCAGATAAACAAACGACCGCCCATCGCTCTCAAACACCGCCTGCGCGGGAATCCAAGTGACGTTGGCCAGCACCTCAGTGGTGATCACGATAGTTGCGCTCATCCCCGGACGCAATTCCGGCGACGCATTGTCCAAGCCGATCTTGCAATCGAAGTGACGATCCCAGGGTGAGCCGGTGGTTCCGCCGATGCTCTTCAGATGCCCCGTGTAAACCTTGTCCGGAACTGCAACCACGGAGATGGTCGCCTTTTCGCCTTCCGCCAGATGCCCGCGATCCAACTCGCCTATCCGCGCCACTACCTCCCAACTGGTCAAGTCCGGAATCTGTGCCACCGCCATGCCCGGCCGAACTGAATCGCCTACCTGGAACACCGGCAGCTTCATTCCTTGAAACATGAAATTTCCGGATGCATTCTGCTGAACAGAAACATAACCGTTACGATGTGCCTTCAGCGTCATCGACTCGATGTTGCGTCGCGCCGTCGCCGCCTGCACCGTCGCTTTGTTCCGCGCAGCTTCCTGGATTGCGATGTTGGCCGTCGTGGTCGCCTGTCGATTCGGAATATCGTGCTCTAATTGCTGGAGCTTATCGCGCGCCGCTTCCACCGCCAGTGTATTCTGCCGTGCCGTGATCGCCGCCAGCAATGGATTCCGCCGCGCTTCCAGTTCCGCTTGCCGCAAATCCGCCTTGGCCTGCGCCAGTTCGTATTGCGCCTCTTCGGCCTTGGCCTTGCTGTCAGCTTCGGCCTGCGCTACCTGCTGCTCCGCCTCGGCTAGATCCGCTTCTGCTTCCTTGAGCTTAAACTCCTGCTCCGTAGTGTCGAACTGCGCCACCACGTCGCCCTCTTTCACCACGTCGCCATTGCCGCGCAGTGACGTTAGGATCAGCTCAGCGCCGCCCATCATGGGCGCCGTCAACATTTCGGAATTCCCGCCCGCAAGCTCGCCCTTCGCCGTCACCGCGAACGTGACATCTCCGTGCTTCACCGTTGTCGTCGGAATATCCGACGATCCGGCGCGCTGCACCGCTCCGGTCTTGTACCAGCGGTATCCGCCCCAGGCGGCCGACGCCAGCAGCGCCAGCGCGCATACCGTGACAATCAACCGCTTCCACTTCATTGCTTGCGGTCCTTCTTCTCCGGATCCACCAGCGCCACCGAGGCCCCGGCATCGATCCCCTGAATCGCAACCTCATCCGGATTGCGCGCCAGTATCTGCACTTCTTTGGGTTGATAGCCGCCCTTCAACGCGACGAAAACCACTGGTTTCGCATTGCGTGTGAAGATCGCCTTAGCCGGAACACTGGTCGCTGCGGGAATGCGGCTGATCTCCACGTCCATGCTGCCGTTCATGCCGGGACGTAACCGCGGATCGGGTTTTTCGATCCGCGAATAGCCGCGGAAACTGCTGGTGGGCGGCCATTCGAACGTCTGCTCGGTCAATGGCGAAACCGCCGAAAGCTTCGCGGGCAGCATCAGCTCAGGCAGCGAATCGATCCGCACTCGCGCATCGTTCCCCACCGTCACCCGCCCGCGATCGATCTCTTCGATCTTGCCCTCCATCTCCAGCGTGTCCAGGTCCGGGATCTCCGCCAACGACGCGCCTTGCCAAACCGAGTCGCCCACTTTGAACGGCTTGGCGTTCATCCAACCGGCCGAATAATTCGGCAGATAAATGATTAGGCCGTCCAGCGGTGCGGCGATTTCCATCTGATCCAGCCGCCGTTTGGTCAGATCCACCTCCGACTGCGCATGATCCCGCACCCGCGTCAGCGAGGCGATCTTCGATTTATCGGAGGCGGCGTGCAGATTCGCGCCCGCTTCCTTCACCTGCAAATCCTTCTCGGCCATCGCCAGGTCGATCTTGCTCTCTTCTCCCTGCAGCGCGCTCACAATCTCCTGCTTCGATACTTCGAGCTTTTCCCTCTCCACCTGGTATCGCGCGTTCGACGAATCCAGCTTGTCTTGCTCGGTGGTGATGCGCGCCTGGGCCAACGCCTGATCCAGAGTCGCCTGGGCCTGCCGCAAAGCCGCGTCTTTTTCCTGAAGCTGCTGCTTGGCGCTGCTCTGATCGAACTTGATCACCACTTCGCCACGCTTCACCCTGCTGCTGGGCGGCGCAGCCCACACGATGCGCAGGTCCGGCACATTCACCGGCGCCACAATCTGCATCGACCGCCGCGCCCGCAGTTCGCCGCGGCAGCGCACAATCACCGAAAAATCGCCCTTGCGAACCGGAGCCGTCGGCAGCGTGGTTGCGGCGCTGGCCCGCCGTAGCCGGAATACCTCGAAGCCCGCTGCGCCGGCTAAGGCCAGAAAGACCACCAACGCGATCCATCGCCGCGCCTTTTTCCAGCGCCCATTCGGGGCCGCAACCGGCCGGCTCGCTGCTGCCTCGCTCACTGTTTGCCTCCCGGCACCTTATCCGAATTGGCATTCGCGGCATCGGGCGGCAGGATGATCACCGCCGCGGACAAGTCCGGCAGAAAATGCGGATCGGGCTTCTCCAGGCGAAACGTCGCGGCAAATGTCTTGATGGGACTTCCCAGCGCCGACGCCGCCACCGGGCTCGCCGACACAAAGCGCGCCGTGAACACCAGCCCCGGATACGCATCCAGACTCACGATCGCCCTCGCCCCGGGCACTAGCGCCGCGCCGTCCGGCTCGCCCACCTGCGTCCGCACCTCCATATCGGAGGGATCGAAGATCTTCAGCAACGGCTGGCCGCTCCAAAGCTGATCGCCCTCCTGCGCATGACCCATCGACCCGTTGCGCCACACGTTCTCCAGCGCCACCATCCCGGGAATCGTCGCCTTTACCGACATCCTCTCGGAATTGCGCTGAGACCGCTCCATCGCCACTTTTTGACGGTCGCGCTGCAGCTCCAGAACCCGTAATGCCGCGGCATCCGCCAGATCGTGAAAATGAATCGATTTCTCCAGGCTGGCAACGTGCGCTCGCGCATCCTCCACTTTGGCTTCGTTTTTCAGCCGGTCGATCTCGCTGAGCAGCGGCCCTTTCTTCAGCTCGATTTCCGCTTTCGCCAGATCGCCTCGGGCCTTCTGCAAGTCGGACGACCGCTTCTCCCCGTCGCTCCGATTCTGCGCCTGGCGCTGATCCACCTGATGCGACAGATCCTCAAACTTCGCCTTGGCCTGCAGCGCGTTATCCCGCTGCTGCGTGTCGTCGAACTCGGCCACCACCGTGCCTTCCTTCACCACCAGCCCGTTGGGCGCCATGCTGGTCAGCGTCAGCCGCCCGCCTTGCCCGGTAATCTGAGGCGTCTGTACGCTCATCGACCGGATGGCCTGCACGGTCCCAGTGGCTCGTACCAATCGCTGCACTGTTGGAGGAGGCCCCGGCGCAGCCTTGGGCTCGGCCCCAATGGTCGCCGCATGAGTCTGTGGCACAACAGACCGCCCACATCCGGCGCACATCAGCGCCATGACGAAAACGCTAAGAAGACAAGATGAACGCATAGCTACACGGATAGTTGTAGATTTAGACGTATCAAACCCCGATCTTGTTTAGCGGATGAGGGTTAATATTTACTGAGTAATCCATCTTACCATTCGACGGCCCGGATCGGCGGGTCCATAATGGAATCGATGTCGGCCCGCCGCCTCCTCCGCATCCTGCTAAGCATCGTCCTCCTGGTCTGGCTCTGGACCCGCGCATGGCGCGAATGGCACCTCCGTTCCGGCCTGTGGCTCTTCGGCAGCATCACCCTCACCATCGTGCTCCTTTTGGTAATCGTCTTCGAGGTCTCGGGCGCTCAGAACCGCTGGCGCAGGATGCGCGACGAGGTTCCCAAAAAGCCGCTCGGCCTCGATTCGTAATCCATGGCCACCAAGAAGCGCGTTCTCATCCTCTGCACCGGCAATTCCGCCCGCAGTCAGATGGCCGAAGGGTTGCTCCGCCACGACGCGGGCAATCGCTTCGAAGTAGAAAGCGCCGGAACCAAGCTTGGCCAGGTTCGCCCCGAAGCCATCGCGGTGATGCGCGAGCTGGGCATCGACATCTCCGGCCATCGCTCCAAGCACGTGGATGAATTCGCCCGCCAACAGTTCGACACCGTTCTCACGGTCTGCGATAACGCCCGCGAGTCCTGCCCTGTATTTCCCGGTGCGGCACGAATGCTCCACCGGAACTTCGAAGATCCCGCCGCGGCGCAGGGCTCGGATGAAGAGCGCCTGGCCGTATTCCGTCGCGTGCGCGACCAGCTTCGCGATTACCTAAAGGTACAATTCCAGTAGCTCCCTTATGCGCCTGGCCGCCTGGATCGCCACAGGAATCGCCGCTACCGCTGTCGCCGCCTTCGCGGATCTCGAAGGAGTCTTCACCGGCGGACTGAATCATCCAGCCATAGAATACGCGACGCGCCCGCTCCACGACCCCATTGCCGAGCTGAACCACAAAATCCAGGACGGCAGCGTGCAGCTCCGCTTCGACGGCGGCCAGGGCTATCTGCGCTCCGTACTCGATGCACTGCATGTTCCCATCGAATCGCAGATGATGGTTTTCTCGAAAACCAGCGTGCAGGCCGCGCGGATCAATCCGCAAAACCCCCGCTCGCTCTTCTTCAACGACGCGGTGACCATCGGCTGGGTGCGTGGCGGTTTCGTCGAAGCGGCAGCACTCGATCCGCAGCAAGGCGTCCATTTCTACGAGCTCCAGCAAAGCGAGACGGAAAAGCCGCAGTTCCAGCGCGACGACCGTTGCCTGAGCTGTCACGAATCGCTGGCTACGCTCGGCGTCCCCGGCATGTTGCTGCGCAGCGTCTTCACCGCTCCCGACGGCAAAGCGATGCGCCGCTTCGGCGATTTCGTTTCCGATCACCGCAGTCCGTTGGCCGAGCGCTGGGGCGGCTGGTACGTCACCGGCAATCTCGGCGGCATAAAGCATATGGGGAACGCCAGCGAAAAACTGGAGATCGATGGCTATCTTTCGCCCTACAGCGACATCGCCGCCCTGATGGTCTTCGAGCACCAGATGCACATGACCAATCTACTGACGCGCATCGGTTGGGAAGTCCGCTACGCCGTGCACGAGTCAGGAGACGTGAAATCAGTACTTCGCGACACAGCAAGAGAACTGGTGGACTACATGATGTTCATCGACGAAGCGCCAATCGCCGGCAAGATCCAGGGCACCTCAGGCTTTACCGAAAAATTCGCCGCCCAAGGACCGCTGCGCCAACTGGATCTCGAACATCGCCTGATGCGCTATCCGTGCAGCTACATGATCTATTCAGAAGCCTTCGATAGCCTGCCAGTGGAGGCGAAGGCGACCATCTACAGCCGCATGTGGCAGATTCTTTCAGGCCAGGAAAACGGCGCGAGATACGCTCGCCTGTCGGCCGCAGACCGCAAAGCAATCCTGCAAATCCTGCGCAAGACCAAACCAGGTCTGCCGTCCTACTACCGAGCGCAGTGAAACAAGGTGGGGCGGACGCCCTCGTCCGCGCCGGACCCCCTGGTCCGGCTGTTGAATCACGCGTTCAACACCCGGTTCATCCGCTCAATCGCCTCATCGATCTCCGCCGTATTCTTGAACCCGATGGTCACCGCGTCCACGCATCCAATCCCCATCGCGAACTTCATCGCCGCATCGCGATCCTCCGGCGTGGTGAACCGGCCCTCGCCAACCAGCTTCATGCTGATCACGCCCATTCCCTGCGCATGCACCTTCTTGGTATTCGCGACAACTTCATCGACGATGCCTATGCCGTCGATATCGCGCATCTCCGGCGTATCCATCTTCGTTCCGTTATGATTCATGCGAATCATCGCGATCTCCAGCCACTTGTTCCCCGGGAACGTCCGCAACGCCGGAAGCCCGTGTACCGACGCACCGCGCGCCAGAATAATTTTCTTGTGCTGCGCTTCCGAAAGCCCGTCCTGCAGATCCTGATAATCGCTGGCCCAGGTCGGCGGCCGCAAACAATGCAGCAGCAGAATGTCGATGTACTCGGTGTCCAGTTGCTTGCGGAAGAGATCGATCTTGGCCGCCGGATCGCCCGTGGCGGGCGTGCTGTACTTGGTCATCAGCTTATAGCTGTCGCGCGGAATCCCCTTCAGCGCGACGGAGAGCATCTCCGGCATGCCGTGATAACTCTCCGCGGTTTCGAAGAACCGAATGCCGCGGTCGTAGGCGTGCCGCACCAGCCGCGTGAACTCGTCCTGACCAAGCTGCCGCTGCACTCGCCCGCCGAACGTACCCGTTCCAAACGCGAGCCGGGTGACCTTGACGTTGGACTTGCCGAGCGTCACGAGATCCGTGGCCGATCGCTTGGTAGGCGCGGCCGCGGCAGTGCCGCCAATACCGGTTAACATCGTGGCCGCAACGCCGGCCTTCAAGAAATCACGTCTACTGGAGTGAGCCATAGATTTCTCCTGAGGCTACTTTACCACCTCCGGTTGACTAGGAATCAGCCGCGCAGCAATTGGGGAATCTGCTCAAGAGTTGTCCGCGGTCTTCCGGCTTGGCATCACGATCAGTGAGCCGGTTGGCGTCGAGCGCGACTCTCACTTCCACTTATCCCAATCGATTTGGCGCTGCCCAGCCATGATCTCGTCGAAGGCAGGATCGAGCGTCCATTGGCCGGCGACGTCGGAAAAGTCTTCGTTCTTCCTGCGCCCGATGGTCGCCGCAGTCAGTTCACCGAGAATTACTTGGTTGAGGCTCTGCTTGGATTGGGCGGCCTTCTGGCGGAGCAAGCGGTCGACCTCAGGAGGAACGCCGCGGATCTTGTATTGAAGCTTCTTGTGCTCGGCCTGCTGATCCATGACTGCATGATCTCATCAAATGCAGGCGGGTTCGGAACTACTAGAGCTTTAGGAGCGCGCGCAACCGCTTCGTCTGCACCCGGCTCACAGGGATCTCGGTTTGCTTTTTGTCGTCCATTCGGAGCTGGAAACTGGACTTGAACCACGGGATCACTTCCTTGATCCGATGTATGTTCACCAGAAACGACCGGTGCACGCGCCAGAAAGTATCCGGGTCCAGATTCGATTGCAGTTCCTCGATGGTCCGATAGTTCGATTCGCCTTCAACGCTGGTTGCTACCACGGTGATGAGCCCGTCATCGATGGTGGCGTAGACCAGATCCTGAGCGTCCACGATGAAATTGCGGTTGCTGCTCTTCACCAACAGCTTGGTACGCTGCGCACCGGGCTTCGCCGGCGTGGGTTCAGGCTGTTGGTTCTTCGCCTTTTCAGCCACCACCTTGCGCGCACGCTCGATGGAAACTTCCAACCGCTCCTTTTCGATTGGCTTCAGCAAATAATCGAGAGCCTCCAGACGAAACGCCTCGAGCGCGTACTGATCGTAGGCGGTGGCCAGGATGAAGTGCGGCAGCGGCACCTTTCGTTCGCGGAGCTTTTGAATGACTCCCAGCCCATCGAGTCCGGGCATTTGAACGTCCAGAAACACGACGTCCGGCTCCAGGTCTTCGATTAATTTGATCGCCTCCAGGCCGTTGCGCGCGGCGGCTAGGATCTCGACATCGGCGAATTCCTTCAGCAGATAAGCGAGTTCTTCGCGAGCGAGTTGTTCGTCATCCACCACGATTGCGGTGATGGTGGTAGTCGCGCGAGCGATCATAAAATGTTAGTATAACGTAGGATAAGCGTTTGCAGGTCCCTTCGAGGGTACCCTCGGGCATCCTCGCGCTACCTAAGGAGATTCGCAAGTTGTCCACCAAAGAAAATACCCGGATTGCGCCCGCCGATGGCAAGTTAGGCATCCTGATTCCGGGCATTGGAGCGGTCAGCACCACCTTCATGGCCGGTGTGGAAGCCGTAAAGAACGGGCTTGGGGCGCCGATCGGGTCGCTCACGCAGTTGGGCACAGTCCGGCTCGGCAAGCGCACCGAGGGACGGACGCCGCGTATCCAGGATTTTGTTCCGCTGGCCAAGCTGGACGATCTGGTTTTCGGTGGCTGGGACATTTTTGAGGACAACGCCTACGAGGCGGCGGTTCATGCCGCGGTGCTGGAGAGCTCGCTGCTCGACAAAGTCCGCAAGCCTTTGGAAGCCATCAAACCAATGAAGGCCGTGTTCGATCCGGAATATATCCGCCGCATCCATGGCCCCAATGTCAAAGAGGGCGGCTCGAAAATGGACAAGGCGGAGATGTTGATGGACGACATCCGCAATTTCCAGGAATCCACCGGCGCGTCGCGGATGGTGATGATCTGGTGCGGGTCCACCGAAGTGTTCCATAAGCCGGCGGCGGTCCATCAGAGTCTCAAGGAATTCGAGTGCGGGTTGCAGAAGAACGATCCGGAGATCGCCCCCAGCCAGGTCTACGCCTATGCCGCGCTGAAAAGCGGCGTGCCTTATGCCAACGGCGCACCGAATCTGACCACCGACACGCCGGCGTTGCTGGAACTGGCGCGCGAACGGCAGATTCCAGTCTGTGGCAAGGATTATAAGACCGGCCAGACGTACATGAAAACGCTGTTGGCGCCGGGCTTCAAAGCGCGGATGCTGGGGATGTCCGGCTGGTTCTCCACCAACATTCTCGGAAATCGCGACGGCGAAGTACTGGAAGACCCGGGCTCTTTCAAATCCAAGGAAGAGACGAAACTGTCCGTGCTGCAGCAGATTCTGCAGCCGGAGCTGTATCCGCAACTTTACGGGAATCTTTATCACGCCGTACGCATCAATTACTATCCGCCGCGCGGCGACTCCAAAGAAGGATGGGACAACATCGACATCTTCGGATGGCTGGGCTATCCGATGCAGATCAAGATCGATTTCCTTTGCCGGGATTCGATTCTGGCTGCACCGCTGGTGCTCGATCTGGTTCTGTTCATGGATTTGGCGCAGCGGTCGGGAATGCGCGGCATCCAGGAATGGCTGTCCTTCTATTTCAAGGCTCCCATGACGGCGCCCGGCCTGTACCCGGAACACGATATTTTCATCCAACTGATGAAGCTGAAGAACACGCTGCGATGGATGCGCGGAGAGGACCTGATTACACACCTTGGGCTTGAGTACTACGACTAACGGATCGAAACGGCAGGAGCCGGCCAAAAGAAAAGTTCTGGTAATTGGCGGAACGCTGTTCATTGGCCGCGCTTTGGTGAAGGAGTTGCTGAAGGCGGGGCACGAAGTTTCGATTCTGCACCGGAAACCGCGGCACAACCTGGGCAAAAAGGTATCCAGTATCGTGGCCGACCGGAACGACTCGGAATCGTTGAAGCGCGCGCTTTCAGGCAAGAACTTCGATGTAGTCTACGACAACGTGTACGACTGGGAGCGCGGCACCACGGCCGCCCAAGTGGAAGCGACGGCGCGGGCCTGCGGCGCGAATCTGCACCGCTACGTCTATATGTCCAGCGTGGCCGCTTATGGCGACGGCTTGAATCATCACGAGGGCGACGCGCTGGCGCCGGACGATCATCCGGATGCCTACGTTCGCAATAAAGCGATGAGCGAGCGCACGCTGTTCCGGATGCATCAGCGCAACGGGTTTCCGGTGGTGACCCTGCGCCCGCCATTCATTTACGGCCCAGGCAATCCGTTTTATCGCGAGGCGTTCTTCTGGGACCGGCTGCGCGAAGCCCGGCCGATTATTCTGCCGGGCGATGGACGGCGGCTGATGCAGTTCGTGATGATCCAGGATCTGGTGGGCGCGTGCTTGAAGGTGCTGGATGTTCCCGACGTGGAAGGTCACGCGTTCAACATCGCGAATCCGCGGCCGCTGACGCAGGTGGAAGCGGTGGAAGCGTTCGCGCGCGCGGCAGGAAAAGAACCGACGTTCGTACGCTGGCCCCGGGAGCGGATTCTGCGTGCGGGCGGCCACCCCATGGGTCCAAAACTGTATTTCGGCATGTATTTCGACATGCCGGCGATCACCGTGGTAGTCAACAAAGCGCAGCGTGTGCTGAAGTTCAAACCGGTGGATTTCGGCGTGGGGCTGAAGGAAACCTACCGCTGGTATCTGCGGCACCACGAATTCCCGAAACCGGATTACACGTTCGAGGACGCGTTAATCGAGGCGGCCCCAGCGTCGGCCTATTCCGCCCCGGCGGATTGATTCTCTTCTTCGCGAACCTGTTGTAGGCGGCGGCGCAAAGGTTCCGCGAGTGTGGATTCTATTTCGGGCGTTATCAAGCCCACTCCATCCATGTCGACCAGATGCGTTTTATCTTTCAGCCGGAAACTGGTGAGCTTCATGTGCACGAGATCGACGACGGGGGCGAGGAGAATGCCTTCCTGCGTCACAGTCGGTGGCGAGAAGCCTGGTACCGGCTCCAAATAATCGGGCCTTACCTTTTCTCCGCTGAAGATCAAGTGAACGGCGCTGCGCGCTTTCGGTTCTTTGGCATCCACCAACATGTCGAGGCCAGCGGCGTGACGATATCGAAATCCAAATTCACCAGCAACCTCGGCGATCCTCTGTAGATCGTTTCGTGAGACTGCAACGTCGACGTCTTTCGTAAAACGGGCGGCGTTGGGGTCTCGTTCACTGACCTGAAAGAAGACCGCCATCCCACCGATGATCCTGTAATCGACGCCAGCCTTAGTCAGCGCGGTATGGAGGCGCTTCATGACTTCGAATAGTTGTTCCACGTGTCTGTCGATGGCCGTCGCGCTAATCATCGGATTGCTACCTTGATTCTGGCACAACAAAGAGGGCCGCTTTCTTTTGGGCGCGGCTCGGCTAGTGGGTCTAGTTCGCGACCGAGCCGTGACCGTAAAGGGAGCGGTTCTTAGAGCTGGGAAGTAATCGCCTCCGCTGCGGCCTTCGCCGTATTGCAGTGAATAGTCACCGTATCGTCCGTGTTGCGGGCATAACCGCCAGCCAGCACGATGGCCACCGGCACGTTTGCACTGAGCGCCGTCCCGATCACCAGAAGATCACGCTGCTTCAAGCCATCTATCGTGAGCGACAGGCCGCCGAGTTGGTCTTCGCGATACGGGTCAGCGCCAGCTACGTAGAAGATCATGTTCGGGGCAAAGCTCATCGCGACCCTGACCGCCGAGCCGAGACGGTCCAGGTATTCTTCGTCACCGACGCCGTCCGCCAAATGGATGTCGATAGTGGAGGGCGGCTTCACGCTCGGGTAATTGTTGAACTGGTGGATCGATAGCGTTAGCACCGAACGATCGTCGGCGAAGATGGCAGCAGTACCGTTGCCGTCGTGGACATCGCAATCGACCACCATAGCGCGCTCGATCTCGCCCTGGTGCTGAAGCGCGCGAATGGCGATGGCCACGTCGTGAATCGCGCAGAAACCTTCGCCGTGGCCGGGGAAAGCGTGGTGGAAGCCGCCGCTAATGTTGAAGCCAATGCGATCGCGTAACGAATTGCGCGCGGCGAGGATGGTGCCGCCCGTGGCCAGCCAAAAGCCGTCGACCATCTCTTTCGAATACGGGATTTCGAGCTGCACTAATTCATCAAGGCTGAGCGTTCCGGTCTTGAGCCGGTAAATGTAGCCGGGATCGTGGACCCGCAGCACATCGTCGTCCGATGCCGGTTGCGGCTCCACAAAGTCGCGCGGCTCAGCGAACCCTTCGTCGAACAACCGGTCGTGTATGAGCCGATACTTGCGCGACGGGAAAACGTGCGCCCCTAGATTCAGATCGTAGCCGGGATGGTAGACCAGCTTAAACGGCAGCATTGACCGACTGCAGGGCCGTGATGATGGCCGAGCCGTAGATGTCGTCGGCGGAGCAGCCGCGCGACAGATCGTTGGCGGGCTTGGCCAAGCCTTGCAGGAACGGGCCCAGCGAAACCGCGCCTCCCAAGCGTTCCACCAGTTTTACGGCGATGTTGCCGGCCGCGACATCGGGGAAGATGAGGGTGTTGGCTCGGCCGGCGGCCATGGATCCGGGAGCCTTCGATTTAGCGACGGATTCCACCAGCGCGGCGTCGGCTTGCAGCTCGCCATCGATACGCAGATTCGGCGCGCGCTCGCGGACGATGCGCAGCGCTTCCACAACTTTATCCACCCATTCGTGCTTGCCGCTTCCTTTGGTGGAGAACGAAAGCAGTGCGACGATCGGCTCGGCGTTGATGATGTTGCGCGTGGTGGCCGCAGTGGCGATGGCGATTTCAGCGAGTTCCACCGGCCCCGGATCGATGACGATGGCGCAATCGGCAAAGGCCAGCACGCCATTGTGTCCGAAGGAGCGATTCTGGACGGCCACCAGAAAGGCACTCGAAACGGTGCGAACAGATGGCGCGGTCCCGACGGCTTGCAGCGCGGCACGCACGGTCTCTGCGGTAGTGTTGACCGCCCCACCGACGAATCCATCGGCGTCGCCCGCAGCAACCATCAGTGCCGCGGTGTAGAGCGGCTTCTTCGCGATCTCCGCCGCTTCCATCTCAGTGAGACCCTTAGCGCGGCGGCGTTCGAAATAGAGCCGTGCGTATTTGCGCGCATCCTGCTCGGGAAGAGCGCCGGTGGATTTCAGAAGAATCGGCGTGAGCAGTCCCTCGCGCTGGAGGCGGTCGGCCGCAGCCTTTACGCGCGGATCGTCGCCCTCAGGAAAGACAATGCGCCGCTTGGGCGCGACTTGCCGCAGCCGCTCAACTTGAGTGGCAAGAAACGTAGCGGCGGATTCCGGAACCGGCATCAAGGATTCATGATAGCGTGCCAGGGATCTGCCAAAGGCTCTACAAAAGCAGCAACTTGAATTTGGCCAGACTTTACTGAAGCGTCTGTAGATCGATCCGCGTCTTATGCCGGATCAATTCCTGATAGGCTCCCGCAAATCGCTCAAGTGTTTCTGCTCGTAAAGATCTTCCAAAGTGTCAATGCAGCCGATGATGGACAAGCCCTCCTCGCGGACGAACCGCCGAGCCCTCCGTTCATCAATAGCGAGGACAACGGCGCTGGTTTCACCTGATCCCTGTCCGATTGGCGATGGCGGCGGCCAAGCCAGCAATGTCTTGCACGCGCCTCACTTCAATCCAATCGGCTTGAGCGGGTAGAGTCGCTCCGGGTAGTCCCGCGCCCTTGATCACGACTTCGTTGTAAACCTCGGTGGAGATATAAATCCTGCCGTAGAGCTTCGGCAGAAGATCGAGGCAACCGGTCCGCGCCAGAGTGATGAGCGGCGAGGAATCGGAAACAACCGTCACCCGCGGAGCTTCGCCAATGTGCGCCGGTCATCCTCCAACTCGGCGACGCCGTAGTGGAGTGGGGCTTCATGCTCAGCCGCGAATTCCATGAAAGCTTCGATGGCCGTGTGGCACAATTCCGCATCGTTTCCATGCTCTTAACTTAGCCCAGATTATCCTCCTTTGGCCCGTGTGCGCTATTTCCGCCGTTGCCGGTATTGCTGGACCGCGCGGTTGTGCTCAGCCATCGACGTCGAAAACTGGTGGCCGCCGGAACCGTCGGGTTTGGCCACAAAAAAGAGAAAATCGGTTTCCGCCGGTGCCAGGGCCGCCTTCAGCGACGCCAGGCCGGGGCTGGCGATCGGCCCCGGCGGGAGGCCAGCATGTTTATAGGTGTTGTATTCGTTCGTGCTGTCCAGATCCGAGCGATAGATCACGCCGCGATAGCGATCTTCCAATATCGCCGCATAGATAGTAGTGGGATCGCAATCGAGTGTCATACCAATCCGCAATCGGTTGCGATAGACCGATGCAACGGTGGGCCGCTCGCCCGGCACCGCCGTTTCCTTTTCCACCATAGAAGCGAGCGTCACCGTATCGTGGACATCCGCAGTGCTCTGCAAATCGCGCCACTGCTTGCGGAAGAGCGCGGTCATCATGTGACAGAGTTGCTCCACCGTGGCGCTGCGCGTGACGCGGTACGTCGACGGGAATAGATAACCTTCCAGCGTATGCGCCTTGGGATCCAGATCGAGGATTAGCGCGGGATCGCGGGCGGCGCGCAGAAAATCCGCTCCGTGTAGGAAGCCGAGCCGATCCACAGCCGCGGAAATATCGAATATGTTGCTTCCTTCCGGCACCGTGACCTCGTAATAGAAAACGTCGCCGCGCACGATCCGGTCGAACACAGTGAGCGCGGAAGCCGGATGCTGGAATTGATACTCACCCGCCTGTAGCCGCGCGTTCGGCCGCAGGGCGCGCACCAACAGGAATTCCCAACTGTATTGCAGAACCCCCGCCTGCGCCAATTGCGCACCCATCGCGCCGGTGCTGGTGCCCTTTGGAAATTCCAGAATCACTGGTTGCGTGAACCCCTGGTAGGGCTGGTTGAGCAACCAGTACGCCCCCGCGCCGGCGGCTGCAAGCACCAGCACGAAAAAAAGGAACAGCCGGAAGAGGCATCCCAGGCAAGAGCGGCGGCGACTCATACATTCCGTGAATCGAGATAGCTTTCGAGCAGGATCACGGCAGCAAGCCGGTCGACCGCTTTCGCGCGTTTCTCGATGCTGATGCCGCTCTGGCGCAGCACTCGCTGCGCTTCTACGGTGGTCAGCCGCTCGTCCCAGTACTCGACGGGGAGTCCGGTGGCGGCGTGGAGACGCTCGCCGAACTCGTGAGCGTGCCCAGCCTGGCGCCCCTCATGGCCGCTCATGTGAAGTGGATTGCCCAGCAAAAGCAGCGACACGTTCTTCTCCACCGCGAGCTGAGAAAGCCGCGCCAGATCCTCTCGAATATTGGTTCTTTGCAGTGTTTCCAGGCCCTGCGCCGTTATCCCCAGCTCGTCGCTGAGCGCCAGGCCGATGCGCCGTTTGCCGAGGTCAAGAGCCAGTACCCTGCCTTGATTCATAGAAATTTTCGGGAAACCTAAGTAAGTGCAGTTTGCTGTCTCTTATGGTTTCATTTCATCATAGAAGAGAACCCGTCAGAGAATCAGCCGGATGTCCACCCTTACCCAGACACCAACGATTCACAAAGCCGGACAGACCAGCATCACCCTGCTGGCAATCGCCGCCAGCATAGCGCTGCTCTACTTCGGACGTATCTTTTGCATCACCGTGGTCATCGCGGTGATTATCGCGTTTCTCCTCGATCCTGTCGTGACCGCGTTCGTCCGCCTGCGCCTCCCGCGAGCCGTGGCCAGCTTTATCGTATGCAGCATCGCCCTGCTGATCTTGTATCTCTTAGGACTCGGCCTGTACACCGAGTTCTCCGGATTCGTCGAAGATCTTCCGAACTACAGCCAGCGCATGAACGAGCTCGTGGATAAAGTAGCCACGGATGTGGACCAAATTTCGAAGCGTACCTATCAGGTAATCGTACCCAAGAGATTTCAGGAGATCCCGCCGCAGCCAGGAGCCCCGCCCGCGGACAAAAGCGGCCGGAAGAAAAACGCGAAGCCAACGGTTGACGTCACGGCCCCGCCCGCCATACAGGAAGTTCGCATTCATCCGGAACCAACGCCGTTTCTGAATTATTTGTACTCTTACCTGCGCTCCTTCTACGACGTGCTCTTGATGGCGAGCTTCGTGCCTTTCCTGGTCTACTTCATGCTGAGCTGGCGCGATCACATGCGGCGCAGTTTTTTGTATCTCTTCAGCGGCTCCGGCCGCCAGGTAGTTGGCAAGAGCTGGGAAGGCGTCGCGGACATGGTGCGCGCGTACATGATCGGCAACTTCATTCTCGGAATCCTGCTCGCGATCATCAGCAGCGCGTTCTTCTTCGCCATTCGCCTTCCCTATTGGCCGATGGTTGGGCCTATGAGCGGATTCCTGAGCCTGGTGCCGTACGTCGGTCTGCCGCTGGCCATGGGCCCGCCACTCGCCGCGGGCTTGATCGTGTACAACGAGCCGGCCATTTACCTGATGATCGCGGTGGTGGTCGCCGTGCTGCATTTGATCGCGATGAATCTCCTGTACCCGAAGCTGGTTGGATCGCGCGTGCATTTGAATCCGTTGGTGGTGACCGTGGCGCTGATGTTCTGGGGCACGCTGTGGGGCGCCATCGGCTTGTTGCTGGCCATTCCGATTACCGCCGGTATCAAGGCCGTCTGCGATAATGTCAGCAGCTTGCAGGGATACGGAAAGTTGCTGGGAGATTAGCGGCCGCGAATGAGCAAACGATTCTTCATCCTGTTTGGCGTGGGCGTAGTGATCATCGCCGTCGCGGTGTTCGCGATCCTCTACACGCACAAAGGCAATCACCTCGTGCTGAACGGCAAGGTGCTCAAGATCCGCACCGGCGCGCTGAGCGATCAGGACAGTATTGCGGTGCTCGACCTGCGTTTGGAGAACCCGTCCGACGTTCCATTTGAAGTGCGGCAAGTGTTGGTGATTTTGAACAAGCAGGATGGCAGCACCGCGGATGCGTCCATCATCGCCAAGATGGATCTGCATCAGGTGTTCCAGTTCAACCGTTTCCTGGGCGATCAATACAACGATTCGCTGTCCATCAAGGACGTTATCCCGCCACACCAGACTGTGGATCGCATGGTGGCCGCGCGCTTCGACGTTCCGAACAAGGAGTTGGAGGCGTCGAAAAGCATTTTGCTCAGTATTCAAGACATGGGCGGCCCGTTATTCGAGATCACCCAGAGCGTGAAGTGATTGCTTGCGGCGGCTGCTGATTCGACCCGGCGGGATCGGCGATACGATTCTCGCGTTGCCGGCGCTCGAGTGTCTGCAGGCCGATTACACCGAAGTTTGGGTTCGGTCCGATGCTGTACCGCTGGTTCGCTTCGCAGATCGCGTGCGGTCGATCGCGTCCACCGGCATCGATCTGTTGGGTCTGCCGGAAGTAGCCGCGCCGCCCCCTCTCATCGACACACTTCGATCGTTCGACTCGATTGTTTCCTGGTATGGAACGAATCGCGGCGAGTTTCGCGATGCGGTTGGCACCCTCCGATTGCCGGTGCGGTTTTTGCAGTCGCTGCCGGAGGAAGGCGCGGGGCTTCACGCCGCGGATTTTTTCCTGCGCCAGGCCAGTTGCGACGGCGTGGCCATTCCGCGGATCGATTGCGGGCGCGCGACTCGCAGCAATTGTGCCGTGATCCATCCGTTCTCCGGCAGTGCGCGGAAAAACTGGCCCATGGAGCGGTTTCGCGACTTGGCCGAACGCCTCGCCATGCCGGTCCAATGGTGCGCGGGCCCCGAGGAAGAATTAGATGGCGCGGCGCGTTTCACCGATCTGTATGAACTGGCGCGCTGGTTGGCTCAGGCGCGGATCTATATCGGCAACGATTCCGGGATCTCGCATCTCGCCGCCGCGGCAGGCGCTCCCGTGGTGGCTGTTTTCGGGCCAACCGACCCGGCAATCTGGGCGCCGCGCGGCGAACGCGTTCGCGTTGTAAGCGGAAAACTGGAGGAGATAACGGTGGAACAAGTGCTGTCCGTTGTAGACTGGCTCAAATGATCTCAAAGGATCGGGTTTCGCAAGTGATCTTCGACTATGCGGCGAAGATCGGCGGCGCGGAGGATCTGGACGCGCTGCTGGAGCTGAACGCTGCCATGGCTCGCGATCTGGTGGGCGCGGATCGCTGCAGCATCTGGCTGGTGGACGCGAAGACCGATCGGTTGTGGACCAAGGTGGCGCAAGGCATCGAAACCATCCACATCCCGATGGGGCAAGGCGTGGTGGGCGCATGCGTGGAGCGGAACGAGACCATTCTGGTGAACGATGCTTCGCGTGACGACCGATTTCTACATCGAGTGGATGAGAAGAGCGGCTACGTCACGCGATCCATTTTGACAATTCCGCTGCGCGGCTCCGATGGAAAGCCCATGGGTGCGCTGCAGGTGCTGAACAAGCCCGGCGGATTCTCCCAGGAAGATGTGGATTTGCTGGGTTTGTCCAGCGCCTACTCGGCGTCCGCATTGGAGGCGCAGCGGTTGCGCGCCGAGGCCGAAGTCGCGCGCTTGATGTTGCTCGAGTTGGAAATCGCCCGGAATGTGCAGCAGCGGCTCTTGCCTCAGTCGCCACCTGCCATCGACGGGCTCGACTGCGCCGGATATTGCCGTTCCGCGAAATTCGTCGGCGGCGATTATTACGATTTTCTTTCCATGCCGGGCGGCGGTTTGCTCTTTACGCTGGGCGACGTGTCGGGGAAGGGAATTGCTGCGGCAGTCCTGATGGCGGGCATCCAGGCCTCGTTGCGGTCGCAGGTGTTGAATCCCCCAGAGTCGATGGCCGAGCTGATGAATCACTTCAACAAAGCAGTCTATTCGTTTTCCACCGCGGACAAATACTCCACGCTGTTCTGCGGATTAATCGAGCCGGGGAGCCGCAAGCTCACTTATGTGAACGCGGGTCAGGTTGCTCCGATGTTATTGCGAGGCGACGGCACAGTGGCCCGCCTTGACTCCGGCGGATTTCCAGTAGGCCTGCTGGAGATCGCGCAATATGAACAAGGCGAAGTGGCTCTCACCACCGGCGACGCGGTGGTGTGCTTCTCCGACGGCATCAGCGAAGCAACTAACGACAAGGAAGACATGTGGGAGGAGACCGACGTAGAGCGAGTCCTGCGCGAGTGCCACGGACTAACCGCGCAGCAAATCATCGACCGCATAGTGACAGCCGCCGATGCCTTCGCCGGCCAAGCCGAGCAAGCCGACGACATGACCGTAGTGGCCTTGCGCGCCGTGTAATCGGGAGACCTGTTCAAAAACTTGTCAGCAAGTGTGACACAGGCTCTAGCCTGTGTTTCTGGAGTTTCTACATTTCCAAAACACACACTAAAAGTCTGGTGCTACCTTTTACAACAACTGATGAGCGCGTGGTAGCACAGGCTTTAGCCTGTGTGTGATAGCGCGATTAACAATCGCGCCCAGCTTGGCAACCTGCCCCTCATCCAGACTGACCCTAGGAGCGCTCAACAACGAATCGATGCCAGTAACCGAGCCGCGACCGTAAGGGAGTCGGTTTCCTAAACCAGCTTCGTCTTCTTGATCGGCAACTCCCGAATCCGCTTACCCGTCGCCGCGAATATAGCATTACAAATCGCCGGCGCCATCGGCGGCACACCAGGTTCTCCGACTCCAGCCGGCGCTTCCGTGCTGCCCACGATATGCACATGCGTCTCCCGCGGCGCTTCGTTCATCCGCGCCACCGGATAGTTATGGAAGTTCGACTGAATAATCTTCCCGTCCGCAGCCGTAATCTCGCCCATCAGTGCCAGGCTGGTCCCGAACACCGCCGCGCCTTCAAACTGCGCCTTAACTCGATCCGGATTGATAATCATTCCCGGGTCGACAGCCAAGTCCACGCGCGGAATGTGCAACTGCCCGCGCTGATCCACTTCCACCTCCACCACCGCCGCAACATAAGTGTAGAAGGACCAGTGCGCCGCGATGCCAAGCGCGCGACCCTTTGCCGGTTTCTTCTTAGCCCAGTCGGATCGCTCCGCCGCAAGCTCGATCACGCGGCGCAGCCGGCCGGTGTCCAGCGGAAAACGGTCGACCTTGTCACCAGCCTTGATCTCATGCGGCCCATCGTTCTTCATGTTGAATTTCCGCGGCTCGCCAATCAGCTCGAGCAGGTACTCCACTCGGTCGCGATTCGCCGCCGCAGCCAGTTCATCGACGAACGAATGCACCGCGAACGCGTGATAAATGTTCGCAACCGATCGCAGCCACCCGATGCGCGTGTGATTCTTCGCTGGTCCGTTCTCCGCGCGCTGATTGGGAATGTTGAAGGGCACGTTGTTCCAGCCCATGCCCAGTTCAAACGGCGCACCATAGTCGGCGGAAGGAGCGAACATGTTCCCGATGCTCGGGAATACACTGCGCTGCAGCCACGCCGTGGGGCGGCCTTTGGCGTCAGTGGCGGCCTTCATGTACATGCCCGCGACGGCGTGATAATAATCGAAACGCAGATCGTCTTCGCGGCTCCAAACCACTTTCACCGGCTTGCCGATTTTCTTCGATAGCACAGCGGCTTCCGCGCAATAATCCGGTTTCGATTTGCGGCCGAAGCCTCCGCCGAGCAGAGTCACATTACAAGTGACGTTCTTCTTGTCGATGCCTACTGCCGCAGCCACGGTGTCCTGCACCGCCTGCGGATTTTGCGTCGCGGCCCAAAGCACCACCTTGCCGTCCTTGAACTCGGCGACCGCGGCAGGCGGCTCCATCGGTGCGTGCGCCAGCAGCGGAACATAATACTCAGCCTCATGAATCTTAGTGGCGCGTGCGAATTCAGCGTCGACATCGCCCGAAGTACGAATCACTTTGCCCGGCTTGCGCGCCGTTTCCAGCAGCGATTTCTTGTACGCTTCCGATTCGTACGCGGCGTGCTCGCCCAGGTCCCATTCCACCTTGAGCTTCTTGCGCGCCTGCATGGCGGTCCACGTATTGTTCGCGATTACCGCGACACCGCCGAGCGGTTGGAATCCGTACGGCGGCTTCCAGCCGTCGAGCGCAATGGTCTGCTGCACGCCGGGCACTTTGCGGACTTCCGAATCGTCGAAGGAGCGCAGCTTTCCGCCGAACACCGGCGGGTGCTCGATGGAGGCATACACCATTCCCGGCATCTTCGCGTCGATACCAAAAGTCCCGCGGCCCGAGCAGAGATCGGCGAGATCGACGATGGGCAGCTCCTTGCCAATGTAGCGATAATTGGCCGGCGACTTGAATTGCAGTTCTTCCTTCTTGGGCACCGGCTGTTGCGCGGCGCTCGCCACCAGTTCACCAAAGCCGAGCTTGCGCCCGCTGGGCTGATGAACAATTTCGTGCAATTGCGCATGGCATTCACCTGGCGGGACCTGCCACTTCGCGGCAGCAGCGCGTTCCAGCATAGTGCGCGCCGTAGCGCCAGCTTGTCGAAATGCCGCGTAGAAATCGCGAATGGAGCAGGAGCCGTCGGTATTCTGCGAGCCGTACTTCGGATCGCCGATGGCCTGCTCGATCTTGACTCGCTTCCAATCTGCATCAAGCTCGTCTGCCGCAATCACCGGGAGCACACTGCGGATCCCCGTGCCCATTTCCGAGCGATGCGTGACGATCACCACCGTGCCATCCGGTTCGATGCCCAGATAGACGCTAGGGTGGAAAGGCGCCTGATCGGCCTCGCCCGCGCTCAGAAGTTGCGGCACAAGCGGCGCGCCAAGAACCAGCGCACCGGCCGAGACGAAGCGTTCCAGAAATCCCCGCCGGCTGACGATATGAACGGCGTTCATGCTTTCACCCCCGCCGCCTGCTTGATCGCCGCTCGTATCCGTTGATACGTCCCGCACCGGCAAATGTTGCCCTGCATTACATCGTCGATGTCGCGGTCCGTAGGCTTCGGTTTTTGCTTGAGCAGCGCCACGGCCTGCATAATCTGCCCGCTCTGGCAGTAACCGCATTGCGGCACGTTGTGCATCTTCCAGGCTTGCTGCACGGGATGCTCGCCGTTCGTGCTGAGCCCCTCGATAGTGGTGACGCTCTTCCCTGCGGCGTCCTTCATCGTCGTGGAACAACTGCGCGCCGCCGCGCCGTCGAGATGGACGGTGCAAGCTCCGCAAAGTCCCATGCCGCAGCCGTATTTGGTGCCGGTCATGTCCAGAATATCGCGGAGATACCACAACAGCGGCATTTCAGGATCGCCGTCGAATTGACGGCCTGTGCCGTTGACCTTGAGTTGGATCATTTTCGTTCTCCAGAGATCGCCAGGTTGGCGGTCCTCTTAAGATGATAGCCTGGGGCGCGAGTAGGATCGCGGGCACGCGCCACCAGCCGTGCAACTCCGGGTCTGGGTAGGGTGTCAGTTTGAATCGGATTGTTGGGTACGTGATGCACGACGGGAATTCAAATCAACTGAATCGCCCCAGCCATCTGTCAATGTTGACGCCGTAACCACTTCATTGACTTTCACCAAGTACTCTCGATTGTGCGCGTATGCAATCTTTTTCCGATGCTGTAGTTGCCCAACGACTATTCCAGGATGAACGTGTGCCTTGTTGGCGAAGGTTGCGATCCTAACTTTTGAATACAACGGATGAACCGTCGCGATAAAGCTATCGAGCTTTGACTGATCGACGAGAAAACTGGCCGCGAATAGATCAGCCGTCTTTTCTTTGTCCATCTTCTGGTCGAACGGTTGTGCGTCCGATCCAACAAGCTGAGTATCAAGCGTTGGATTGTCCTTGCCCTCGCCATTCTTTATGTGAGCTATCTCATGCATCAGCGTGTGCCAGAACCAGTCAATTCGATCAAATCGTAGCGACAAAGCGATGACAGGAGATTCGTTGTCTAGCCAGAAGCACACACCGTCGATCTTGGAGTGTGGAAGTTGCTCCACGATCACGAAGCGAATCCCTGCTTTGGATAAAACAGAAGCCACTTTGCGCGTTTCCTCCACTTCTGCCTTGAGTCCTTCCAGCTCCACCAGGGCTTTGGCCAGTGTCCGCTTGGAAAACTTTCCCGTTGTTGAGACAGCACCTGCAAGATTGCGGGCCCGATACAGCCAAGCCAATTGCGCCGGACTGATTGCTCCGTAGTCCGTTGACTTGCGCGCTGCGTGATGAAGGTAGATCGGCTGGTCGAATGTGCTGATCCCGTAGAAGTCCAGAACCTGAGATTCCAGCACGGCAATATTGGAAGAACGCTCGATCCATCCTCGCTTCTGCATATCCTTTAATGGTGCGATCTTATAAAGCTCGGCTTTGCGGCAGATAGAGTCATCCCGGCCAGAGAGACGTGCCAGTTGATACGCAGTATCAAGATTCATCCATAACTGCGCGCTCGTACCAAAGGCGTCGGCGAGACCGCGGGCCGTATCGGGCGTGATAGCCCGCTTGCCGGAAATAATCTCATTTACAGCCTGCGGTGGACGGCCCAGGATCTCAGCTAGATCGAGCTGGCTCCAACCACGCGTTTCAAGCTCTTCACGGATGTACTCTCCGGGCGGGAATGCTTCAGAGTGAATTGGTAAGGCCATTAGTGGTAATCCTCAATTCCGACAATTACGATCCTCTTGTTTGGAGATGTGCCATCGAATTCGATGATCAACCTCCATTGATCGTTCAGGCGCAAAGAGTGCTGGTGAGCGCGATTCCCTTGCAACTTCTCAAACCGAAGCGACTTCCACGCGTATAGGTCCCGCTCGTCCGGCGCTTGCCTGATGAAATTCATCCGATTCCGGTACGCCTTCGCGATCGCTGCTGCATGTCCGCCGGTGAACTTTGGATCGCTTTCCATCGATCGGTAGGCTTCGTCCCGGAATAGGACATCCATGCACTTCTGATGTTATACCTTTTGCAATATCCTGTCAATCACGGATTCACGGATAGCGTGAATGACGACTATTGAGGGGGGTCAAGTATAATGGTCAGTATGGTCGCGCCTCGCAGGAACCGCAGAATCGCGCCGAAACCTGCCAAGGCCCGATTGGTTCGAGAAGGTTCGGTGTTGGTCATCAGTATTCCTGGTGCGCCCAAAATGACTGTGGCCCAGTTCAACGAATGGCTTCGCAAATCCCGCGACCGGGAGATTTGATTTACGGAACGCTAGTCCAGCCGCTTGCGGAACCGCATCGCACTTAACGACAGGATCACCACGCCAAAAATCGCCAACGCCAGCATTTGCGGCCACAACACCGATACGCCGCTGCCCTTCAAGAAGAGCCCGCGCACAATCTCGATAAAGTAGCGGACCGGATTCAGCAGCGTCAGGTATTGAATCGGCTCCGGCATGTTACGGATCGGGAACGCGAAGCCGCTCAGCAGGAAGAACGGCTGGAAGAAAAGGAACGTCGTCATCATCGCCTGCTGCTGCGTCCGCGAGATGGTGGAGATGAACAGCCCCGCGCCGAGCGTAGTCATCAGAAACAGGCAGGCGGCGGCAAGAAGCAGCAGTGGGCTGCCGCGGAACGGAATGTGGAAAAGCAAAAGGGCGGCGACAACCACCAGCACCGTGTCCACTAATCCGACTAAGGCGAAGGGCAGCGTCTTGCCCAGCATCAGCTCGATGGGGCGGATGGGGGTCACCATCAACTGTTCCATGGTGCCGATTTCTTTCTCCCGCACGATGGCCATTGCGGTCAGCATCAAAGTGATGACCGTGATGATATTCACCACCACCGCGGGAACGAAATAGTTGCGGCTGCGCAGGTCGGGATTGAACCAGACGCGGCTCTGCAATCTAAGTTGTGGTACGCCGAAGTGAACCGGGGCGGGCATCATTCGCGCCGCCAGCCGGTTCCGGTTTTGTTCCTCCATCACCTGCGCCGCGAACCCGGCGACGATCGAAGACGCGTAGCCGGAGACGATGGAAGCAGTGTTGGAGTTGGTCCCGTTCATCAGCACTTGCACCGATGTCGTGCGGCCGCGCTGGATGTCGCGTTCGAAGCCAGGAAGCACGGCGACTACGGTATCCACGGTATTCGAATCCAGCAAACGCTGCGCCTCGCGATCGGTAGATGGCGCGGCGACTACTTCGAATCGCCCCGAGCCCTGAAACGCCGCCAGCAGTTCCCGGCTCTCCGCGGTATTATCGCGATCCATCCACGCCATGGTGGCCTGGTCCACATCCAAATTCACGGCGTAACCGAAGATCAGCAATTGCACCAGCGGCGGCAGGAATAGCATGTTTCGCATGCGCGGCTCACGGAATGCCTGCCGGAATTCTTTACGGATAATTTCTCGTAGACGCTCTCGCATTGTGCTATGCCACCTTCTGTTTCATTTTTCGCGATGCGGCTAGGAACACGAGCACGGCATAGATGAACAACATCAACACCTCCAGCCACAGAAATTGGATGCCGACGCCCTTCAGGAAAACGCCATTCAGGATTCGCACAAAGTAGCGCGCCGGCACGATCGCGCTGATCGCTTGAATCACCTTCGGCATGTTCTGAATGGAATAGATGAAGCCCGACAGCAGATAGCCAGGCAGGAAGGAACTGAGCATTCCCAACTGGTAGGCCAGTAACTGCGTCCGGGCAGTAGCTGAAAGAAAAATGCCCCAGCACAGTGCGCCGAACAGAAACAGGCAACTGGTAAAGAACAGGAACCAGGCGCTGCCTCGGAAGGGCACCTGGAAAATGAAGACGCCGACGATGATACAGATCACCATGTCGGTAATGCCCAGCGCGAAATAGGCGAGCAGCTTGCCCAGCACCAGTTCGCGCGGGCGCACCGGAGTGGACAGCAGTTGCTCCATCGTGCCGTTCTCCCACTCGCGCGCGATTGTCAACGAGCTCAGCATCGCGGCGATGATCATCATCGTTACCGCGATGAGTCCGGGCACAATGAAGTTCTTCGACTTGAGATCGCTGTTGTACCAGACGCGGATGCGCGGCTCCACGGCTACGCGCAACGGTTGACCCCCACGCCGCACCTGTGCGTTGGAGCGCAATTCGGCCGCGTAGGTTTGCACCAGGATCTGTGCGTAGCCCAGCGCGATGGACGCCGTGTTCGAATCGCTGCCGTCCACCAGCAATTGCACATCGGCTTGTTCGCCGGCCAGCAGGTGGCGTGCGTAATCCTGCGGGATCACCAGGCCCAGCAGGACGGCGTTCTTGTCGATGGCTCGCTCGGTGGTTTTGTAATCGTCAACGGCGGCGATTATTTGAAAATAGCGCGAGCCGCGGAATTGATCGATCAGCTCACGGCTTTGTGGCGTGTGGTCGCGATCATACACGTAGGTGGGAATGCGATCCACGTCCAGCGTCAGTGCGTAACCGAAAAGCAGCAGCATCATCAGCGGCTGCGCCAGAGCCAGCGTGAGGCTGCGAACGTCGCGCACGATGTGCAGCAATTCTTTCTTCGTGATGGCTTTCAGACGGCGGAAGTTCATGCGCTTTTCCTCATCCGCTCTTCCTCTTCGATCATCGCGACGAAGACGTCTTCCATCGACGGCTGGATCGGCTCCAACACCGCCACTGTGATGCCCGCTTGTTCCAGCGCGGCGCGGATTTGCGGAATCATGCTCGAACCATCGGCGACGGTGACATGCAGTCCTCCGCCGAAAACGGCGACGTCGGAAAGGCCCGGGAGCCTTTCCAAAATCTTCATACTCTCCAAGACATCGGAGACTTCCAGGTGCAGCAGATAGTGCGAATGCAGCGACTGCTTCAGTTCGGCAGGCGTGCCTAGCGCGATCACCTTGCCACGATCCATCAGCGCCAGCCGATGACAATATTCCGCTTCATCCATATAGTGAGTGCTGACGAAAATCGTGTGCCCGGCGGCGGAGAGCTGGTAGATCAGATCCCAAAAGGTGCGGCGCGCGATCGGATCGACGCCCGAAGTCGGCTCGTCCAGAAACAGAATCGGCGGCTCATGCAGGATGGCGCAGCCGAGCGCCAGCCGCTGTTTCCAACCTCCCGACAGCAAGCGGGTGAGGCTGGTCCGGCGTTGC
Organism: Bryobacteraceae bacterium; assembly: GCA_035632375.1. Taxonomy (GTDB): domain Bacteria; phylum Acidobacteriota; class Terriglobia; order Bryobacterales; family Bryobacteraceae; genus Palsa-89. Next base: position 43,624 of record DASQGY010000042.1, read on the forward strand.
TCAATTCCCGCCATCCGCAGCACGTAATCCTTGCGTTCGTCGCGGCGATTGCGGGGCACGCCGTAAATCCCGCTGAAGAAGTCGATGTTCTCTTCCACCGTGAGGTCGTCATAGAGTGAAAATTTCTGCGACATGTACCCGATGTGCTGTTTGATGGCTTCCGATTGGGTCATCACGTCCAGGCCGCCCACCGTGGCGCTTCCGGACGTCGGCCGCAGCAGGCCGCAGAGCACTCGGATGGTGGTGGATTTTCCCGCGCCATTGGGCCCCAGAAAGCCGAAGATTTCGCCGCGTTCCACCTGCAGGCTGATGTGGTCCACCGCGATGAAGTCGCCGAAGCGTTTCACCAGGTCGCGGATTTCAACAGCGCTAGACACGAGCCGCCTCGGATTTCCGGACCAGGCCGATGAAGACGTCTTCGAGCGACGGAATAATCTGCCGGAATTCCTTCGGCTCGATGCCGCGCGCCACAAGAGCCCGCTGCAACTCCTCCGCCGACGTTCGCTCGGCAGACAAAAAAAGATGCAGCTTTGCGCCAGCGGGTTCCACCGTGAGAACGCCAGGCATCGCCTGGAGAATTTCGCGCGCCGCTCTCTGGTCCGCCGCTTCCACTTCGTAGCAAATTTCTTCGAGTGTTTGCTTAAGCGCCTGCGGAGAATCCAGGCTGATCAGCCGGCCTTGATTCATCAGCCCGACGCGATTGCAGCGCTCGGCTTCATCCAGATAGGCCGTGGTAATCAACACCGTCAAGCCATCGCGCACGAGTTGGTAAAGAATCGCCCAAAAATCGCGGCGTGAAACTGGATCGACGCCATTTGTGGGCTCATCGAGAAACAGGACCTGGGGATGGTGCAGCAGCGTACACATCAGCGCCAGCTTTTGTTTCATGCCCCCGGAGAGCTTCCCGGCTTGCCGTCGGCGGAAAGGCGCCATGCGCGTCATATCCAGCAGGCGTGGCAGCAGCCGGTCGCGTTCCGCCTTCGAGATGCCGAACAGATCGGCGTAGAAGTCCATGTTCTCGTCGACGGTAAGATCGCCGTACAGCCCGAAGCGCTGGGCCATGTACCCGATCTGATCTTTCACCGACTCCACTTCACGCGCGACGTTGTGACCAACAACCCAGGCTTCTCCTTCATCGGGATCCAGCAGCCCGCAGAGCAAACGAAGTGTGGTGGTCTTGCCTGCGCCGTCCGGCCCAACCAGCCCGAAGATTTCGCCGCGCGCAATATCGAGATCCAGATGATCCACCGCGGTCAGCGCACCAAAACGGCGCGTGAGCCCAACGGCGCGGATAATGGCTTCGTTGGTCAATTCAGTTGGATCTCCGCGTCCACGGGCATGTTCGATTTCAATTCGTGCCGCTGGTTATCTACGTCGATCTTGATGCGGTAGACCAGCTTCACCCGCTCCTCGCGCGTTTGAATCTGCTTCGGCGTGAACTCGGCCGCCGAAGCAATGAAGGAAACATGTCCGGAATATGTCTTGCCTTTGTACGAATCGCTGCTGAGCGTGGCCGCAGCGCCCAGCTTGATGCGGCCGAGATCGCTCTCGTTGATGTACCCGCGCAGCCAGGGATGGTCGATATCGCCGATGGTCACCACGGTTGTTCCGGCAGCCAGTACCTCACCGACCTCGGCCGACTTCACCAGCACCACCCCGTCCACCGGCGCCATGACCACGGTGTCGCCAATTTGCGTGTCGGTGATGCCGATCTGCGCCTTAGCCCGCGAGATATCGGCGCGACGCACCGGCAGATCCTCCTCCTTGCGCTTCAGCTCCAGACGATTTGCTTCGCTCAGCCGAACGGCGGCGTCGGCGCGAGCCACTTGCGCGCGCGCCGATTCAATTTCTTCCTTGCGCGGTCCTTCGGACACCATCGCCAGCCGCTCCTCGGCCTGCTTCAATGCAGCCGCGGTACTGTCGTTCCGCATGCGGAATTGATCGTACTGCGCTCTCGAAATATCGTCGTTCTTGAATAGCTCCTGCGCGCGATCCCAATCCAGCTTGGCGGTATCGTGCTGCGATTTTGCTTCCGCCACCACCGCCAGCGCCTGCTGGACCTCCTGCGGACGCGAACCGGCCAGCAGTTCCTGAAGATGTGCTTGTGCCGCCCGCAGCTCGGCCCGCCGCAGTGCAATGTCGCTCTCCAGAGTTTCACGCTGCCATTGGATCTGCGTCACCGTCTGCTGCAATTGCGATTCAGCGCCCGCGAGTCCGGCCTCGTCGCGATCGCGCTGCTTCTCCACTTGCTGGCGGTCGATGCGCGCGATCACCGTGCCCTTCTTCACGAATGCGCCTTCGTCCACGTTTAGCTCGATCAGCTTGCCGGGGACTTTGAAGGAAATATCCACCTGTGTCAGCTCGATATTGCCGGAGATCGACAGGCGATTGGGGTCCGGGCGATGAAACCAGCTCGGTCCGTAGACCCAAGCGACCGCGCCGAGAATCAGCACAACAACAAGAAGGATGATGGTTTTCTTCATGAGGTACCTACTGGATCATGCCGCGGATCGTGCCTGTGGCTGCGCCAAGGTCGATGCGGGCGAGGTTGTAATTGTATAGTGCGCTGATGCGATTGTCGCGAGCGCGGTCCAGCCGGGTCTGCGCGTCGGTCACTTCAATCCCGATCGCGACTCCGGCCTTGTAGCGGCGTTGCGCCTGCGCGAGTTCATTCTCCGCGAGTTGGAGGCCTTCTTCCGCGGCCTTGATCTGGGCATCGGCGGAATGCAGATTCTCCAACGCCAGCCGTACGTCGAGTTCGATTTGATCGCGCAGATCGGCCGTGCGGATCTTTTCCTGTCGATAGACGGAAGCGCTCTCCGCCCGGTGAGCATCGCGTCGGCCACCGTCGAAAATGGGGATCTTCAGCGCCACGCCATAGGATCGCGTCGGCAGCGAGTTGTTGATGCCGGAGCCGCTGGAACCGTAGTCGGCAAAAGCGCCTACTGACGGCAGCCGCTCAAATTTCGCCGCGCCGTAACTCAGATTGGCGCTCTCTTCCCGATGCTGCTGTGCTTGCAACTCCGCCCGGTTGGCTCGTGCCGTGGATAGCGCTTGTGCGGCATCCATCGAATCTACCGGAATGTAACCGAGCGTCGCGGTGAGCTCCACCGGATTCTCCAGCTTCAATCCGATCACCTTCAGCAATTGCAAATGCGAACGCTCCACTTCGTTTTGGGCCACCAGCGCCCGCTGCCGATCGTTCGCCAACTGCACTTCGGCCCGCGTCACTTCGATCCCCGTGCCGGTGCCCGCGGTCTTCTGCGATTGCGCCAGCTTGAGCAGCGCCTCCGAAAGTGAAACATTCGCCTGCGCGGTCTCAAGCGTGGCCTGCGCCCGCAAAGCAGCTAGATAAGCTCGAGCCACCTGTGCCGCCACCTGATCGCGCGTTCCCTGGTTCTCCGCGCGCACCGCTTCGATCGCCACCTTCGAAGCCTGGTAACTGCGGATATGGCTGAAGTCGAAGACGCTCTGCGTTACGCTGGCGCGCGCATCGAATACATCGAAGGGCCCGACGAAAGTCGGAATGGTCAGTCCTGCGATCGGGATCTTGGGGAACTGGAAGCCGAAAGCCTTCAGATTGCGCGTCTGGTTTTGCTCTGAGATCGCGCCTTCGAGATCGGGGAGCAGCGCGGAGCGGACTTCGGCCGAGCGCGCCTCAGCTTGCTTCAATGCCTCTTCGGCGAGCTTGACCCGGGTGTTGCCTTCGGGAGCCAATGCGATGTCCACAGCCTGCTTTAACGACAGTTTTAGGGGCGAATATTGGGCGAAAACAGGGACCGCCAGGACCACAAAAAGCACGGTTTTACCGCACGGCATGCTGCACCTCCACCGCCACCGGTGCCTGGAGCCCGGCCAGCAAGAACGCTTCGAGCCGCCGGATGGTCCCTTCCACATCCGTTGGATCGCACTGCCCGTTCGAAAGAACACGGATCAGTTTGGACCCTCCAATGGTGTGCGCGACAGCCCCCATCGTGAACAAAAGACGCCACATAAGCTCCGTCTGCGGTAGGCCCGGCAGCGCGCGATGAAAGGCCGGCAGGAACCGCTGCGCCACGTGTGCCAGATGCTTCTGGAAAACCTTCTCGGTCAAAACGCTGGACTCGGTGAAAATGCGCGCCATCATCGGCGCGAACTCCTTCCCCGGCCCCCGCATCATCTCCATCACCGGCCGAAGCAGCGCGTCAAGTACTTGATCCAACGGCAGTTGTCCGTCGCCGGCGGCCGCCTCGCACGCGGCCAGTTTGGCGAGCCGGACTTCGTTCACCGGGTCCAGCCGCCGCGCGATCACCGCGTGAAGCAGCGCCTCCTTCGATTGGAAGTGGTAATTCACCGCCGCCAGATTCACGCCGGCTTCGGTAGTAATGTGCCGCAGCGAGGTAGCTTCAATGCCGTGATGAGCGAAGAGGCGCTCGGCGGCGTTGAGGATACGGTCCTTTGTATTCATACGTTCGTTTCAATTATACGTATGAACTAGGCCGTGATCAAGGCTTTTCGAAACCGACGCGTATCAGTATGATGGCGAGCTGGCGGCTATCTCCTTGTACGGAAAAGGACTTATCAGCAGCAATGGTCACCTGGGCACTGTCTCCATCCGGCCTTACCGGCGGGCTCGCAAGCGAGTATTTCCCAGGCCCAGCGAAGCTCCGCGAGGCGACCTGCTGTCCATTCACTGCCACCGAGATCTGCCGTACGGGCGACTGTTCCGGGATCGAAAACTGAACCACCAGCGGAGTGGGCTCAGCAGGAGGCTTCAGCAGAACAACGCTAGTCTGCCCGGTCCAGCGCCACGCACCGCCTTCGAGCTGGTAGATTCCGCTGACGATTTGCTGCGCCGCTTCAGCCGCGTCCATCGGAAGATCGGAAAGCACCGGCTTGCGCTCCACCATAATTTCCGCGCGCACCCGATCCATCGAATCGAGCGAAATATCGAAAGGCCGCAGCCCGTTCATTAGTCCCGAATAAGCGGACCGGCCGTGCAGCGCAATCAGCCGCAGCGGGATCACGGAGGTAATCTCGCGATCCGCGGTCGCCACCATCACGCCCCCGCCCGAAGTGAACGGAACGGGAGCCGCAAGGCTGCTCGAAACCACCATTTCTCCCGGATGGATGGTCTGGCCGGCGAGAAGCGGCCGCGCGCCCTCCGATTCCAAATAGAATCGCAATCCCCATTCGTCGTTGACAAAGACGTGCTTCGACTCGACGCCGCTCTTGATCTGCCGCGCGAACTGCCGATACCCGTCCCAATGCTGGTAGTTCACCACGGCGAACGCCAGGCTCAGCACCAGTCCCGCGCCGATGCCGAATTCCAGCCAACGGCGGCGCGCGTAGCGGCTCGCCAGGATCGCGACGGGCAACGCGATCGGCAGCAGGTAGCGCGCCGAGCCCGCGAAGAACATGACCAACGCCGCCGCGAAAAATATCAGGACCCATTGAGCCAGGAAATCGCGCCAATGTTGCGCGCACCAGATCAGGATCCCCACGCCAACGGCGATAGATCCCCAAAACAGCGGATTCAGGTCGTAAAATGCCGCTCCAACCGCAGCCGGAATCGCCAGCAGCGGAGGAAGCCAGAGTCCGGGGAACACAACCCACGCCAGGTGCCCGGTCAACGCGGCCGCGTTTTGGATCTTATGACCGAAGGCCTGCCAGCCGTAGGTTTGCATGTAGCCCGCGAGCAGGCCGGCCGGAAGCGCTCCGCTCGACAGTCGCTCGAAAAATTGCCACAACAGAATAACGGCTGGCGCGGTGAGCGTCGCAATCCAGCCGGCTCGCCACTTCCGCGCGCGAGGCCAGGTGTATGCCAACAGGATCGGAGTCAGAATCACCGCCTGGTAAGCGGCCATCGCGGCGAACGCCATGGCCAATGCGGCGAAGGCCAGCAGGCGCATGGAATGGCGATCCACGGCGGCGATGAAGAGTGCGATGGACAGTAGCCAGAGGGCGAGAAACGGCAGGTCGGACTCGAGTGAGTTGCCGTTGATCACGAAAGCCGGCGTCACCAGAAAGAGCAGCGTCGCGGCGAGTGGCCGAGGGCTAAAACGGCGCGCGAGCGAAAGCGCGCTAATAGCCGCGATCAACGAGAACAGAATGTAAGCGCCATGAAATGGAATTTCGTAAACATCCTTCCAAACGGCAAGCAGCAAAGCGAGAAACCACGCGTTCAGCGGCGGATGCGGATGCCCGCGCATATCCACCACCTTCCCGAGAAAGGCGTAGCTGGTGTGCGTCGGATGCAGTGGCTCAATCTGGGCGTGCTCCGCGCCGTAGAGATAATCGATGTCGTCGCCCTGTATGGCCTGATTGAGAAACGGAAGCCGCAGAGCTAACACAAATAGCGCGACAATCAGCAATTCCCTACGCAAGAGATCAAGATAGCAGGACTCGCTCTTCGCAGCCCGTGACACGGTTGTCGAGAATGCGCACGAACCTGTCCGTAGATGGTGGCCCAGGTTTTAGACGTTGCTGAAAGTCCTGCGGCCAAAAATTGCTTTTCAGTGTTCGACACTCGTTTCGATACCGTTAACGGCTCACCCGCTCCATTTGTTACGGTATTGAAAGAGTCCCCCCATGAAAGTTTCCATTATCGGCACCGGCTACGTCGGTCTCACCACCGGCGCGTGCCTCGCTTTCCTCGGCCATAAAGTAACCTGCCTCGATTCCGATGAGAAAAAAATCGCGATGTTGCGCGCCGGCCAGACGCCCATCTACGAACCGCATCTGACCGAACTCCTCGCCGCCGCCCAGCCGAATCTCCAATTCTGCGGGGATTACGGCGCTTCGATTCCGGATGCCGAGGTCATCTTCATCGCCGTGGGTACGCCGCCCTCCGCCAACGGGAGCCCCGATCTCCGTTATCTCTCCGCCGCCGCGCACGGCATTGGCGAGCACTACGCCGGCGATTTTGTCGTGGTGGTCAACAAGTCCACCGTGCCCATCGGCAGCGGGAATTGGGTCGGCTCCCTGGTGCGCGAAGCCTACCAGCAGCGGCACGGACGAAAAGCCGACAGCCAGTTTGCGGTAGCCTCCAACCCGGAGTTCCTGCGCGAAGGCACTGCGCTCCACGATAGCCTGTATCCGGACCGCGTGGTGATCGGCGCCGACGACGCCCGTTCGCTCGAACTGCTGTTCACCCTCTACCGCCCCATTCTCGATCAAACCTTCGCACCGCCCCCCGATCTCCCGCGTCCGGAAGGGCTCGGCGCGGTGCCGCTCATCTCCACCGATCTCGCCTCCGCCGAGCTGATCAAATACGCCGCGAACGCATTCCTCGCGCTGAAAATCAGCTACATCAACGAAATCGGCCAACTCGCCGAGAAGGTCGGCGCGGACATCCAGCAAGTGGCCAAAGGAATCGGATTGGATGTGCGCATTGGCACGCGTTTCCTGCAGTCCGGCATCGGCTGGGGCGGCTCGTGTTTCGGCAAGGACACCTCGGCGCTGGTGGCCACTGCCGCCGAATACAACCTCACCATGCCGATCGTCGAAGCGGCGCGCGAGATCAACCGCCGCCAGCGCGAGCGCGTAGTGGATAAGTTGCTCGGCGAGCTCAAGATCCTGAAAGGCCGCACCATCGGCTTGCTCGGCCTGGCCTTCAAGCCCAACACCGACGATCTGCGCGAAGCCCCGGCCGTGGATATTGCCCGCAAACTCCTGGAGCGTGGCTGCAAGGTCAAGGTGCACGATCCCGTAGCGATGGAGCGCTTCGCCCAGGAATATGGCGGCCTCGCCGTAGTCGCATGCGCCACCCCCGAGCAAGTGGCCGACGACGCAGACGCGCTGGTGCTGGTTACCGAGTGGCAACAGTATCGCGAGCTCGACTGGGAGGCGATCGCTGGCCGCATGCGCTCGCGCATCGTACTCGACGGACGGAACGCGCTCGATCGCGGCAGGCTCTCGCGCTTCGGATTTCGCTACCTGGGCATCGGAAGCTGACATGGATTCGAGAACGCTGGGCCGCACCGGCCTCCAGGTCGGACGTCTGGGCATGGCTGCCAGCTACGGCGTGCCCACGGCCGCCGTGGAACGCGCTTTCGAGCGCGGCGTGAACTATCTTTACTGGGGCACGTTTCGCCGCGGCGGTTTCGGCCAGGCGCTGCGCAATCTCCAGGCCCATCGCGACAGAATGACGTTGGTACTGCAATCCTACTCGCGAGTCGCGGCCCTGCTCAGTCCCAGCGTCGAAATGGCTCTGCGTAAGGTGCGCTTCGACTACGCCGACGCTTTGCTGCTGGGGCTCTGGGGTTCCAAGCCGCCGCGACGCATCCTCGATGCCTGCCGCAAGCTGAAACAGCGCGGCCTCATCCGCCACATCGCGATCTCCACGCATCGGCGTCCGCTGGTTGCCGAACTCGCCGCCGATCCCGACGTCGGCATCGTGCACGTCCGCTACAACGCCGTGCACAAGGGCGCGGAACGCGAGATATTTCCTCAGCTCGCCGGGAATGGCCGCGACCCGGGACTCGTCGCGTTCACCGCCACCAGTTGGCGCCAGCTTCTCAATCCCAAGCGCGTTCCTCCCGGCGAACGCGTGCCCACGGCCGCGGATTGCTACCGCTTTGTGCTGTCCCATCCGGCCGTCGATGTGTGCATGACCGGCCCGGCCAATGAAGCGCAAGCCGATGAGGCGCTGCGGGCCGTCGAATTGGGGCCGATGAACGAAGAGGATCTCGCCTGGATGCGCCGCGTCGGCGACTATATTCACAAGCACTGAATTCACCGGTACTGAACAATCCCAGCGCAGCGATGTAGCGCACGCACTCGTGCGTGCCGTGTCGAGACTCCTCTCGACACCTTGGCCGGGTGTAGACAATGTGTCGAAGCCGGGCGTCACCATGAGCGGCGGCGCGGCACCGTGCGCTACATCATCGCCGGGTTAAAGATAAGCGACCTTTTCTCCAACCGCGCACAAGCACGAGGCAAATCGTTGCAATTGGAAAATTCGCAACAGCGGACGCATTGCCGCGAGCCCGCCGCCGGCCGGCAGCAAATCCAACTGCGTCTGATACCCGGCAGCAATCGGACGAAAACCCGCATGCAGCATCAGATCGCGCAATTGCGGCCGATCATACAGCCTCCAATGAAATCGATTCCCACCGCGCCGGCGCAGCCGCCATTCCTCAATCGACGCCCGATTCGGTAAGTAAGTCACGATGAGCCGCCCGCCGACCCGCAGCACACGATACAACTCCTTTACCGATTCGTGATCCATCGGAACGTGCTCCAGAACGCCCGACGCCAGTACCGCATCGAAGCTGTTGTCCGGATAAGGAAGCTTGACGATGTCGCTCAGCGGCGCGTAACGAAGCCCCGCGCACTCGAAGAAAACCGGATACTGGCTGCCGTCGAGAATATCGCAGCCATCCAGCGCGATCCGGTCGCCGAATCGCGCGCGGATCAGGCATGCGTCGGGCGCATGACGGCATCCCCAATCCAGAATCTTGCCCTGCTTCGGAAGATACGGCTCGTAGAATCGGAAGACCCGAACCGCGCCCGCGACGAACGACGCATCGCTGTGTTCGCGCAGGTAGCCGTCGTCGGGCAGCGTTTTGAGTTGCCGCGTGTAGAGATCGCGCAGCACCCCTGCCAAGTCGTCCATAGCAAGTAATACCTTACCTTACCGGCGACGGTAAACTGCTACGGACTCGCTGGTTCCGTCATTCTTGTACGCGATAACCTCAGTGCCCAGCGGTTCGAACTCATCCAGCTTCGGCGCGGAAGCGCCCGTGTTCGATAACAGAATTCCTCCCTTGGCCATCATCTGCGCGATGCTGGTGAGCGCCAGCGCCTGCTCCCATTGGTTGTAATAGTCGAGGACGTTCGTCGCCACCACCAGATCGAATCCCGGCGCGGGGCCAGCGTCGAAGGTTTGCGTCACGACATTCAGTTCCTCCATGGCGACGCGCGCCGCGAACTGCGGCTTAACCAAAATGCCCCGGCGCTCGATCCCTGGCGGCGCTTGCGCGGCTGCGGCAGGCGTGCCGATCGTGTCCCCGAAATGCTCCCAATATCCCGACGCGGCGGCATTCCACTGCGCCGCACTTGGGCGTCCCACCTGCAGCGTGTACTCCGCGGATCGCGCCTTCGCCGGCGCGGCTGCCTTGATGCGCGCCAGCACCCAGGGATTCAGATCGAACGCAGTGAGCTGAACTTCCGAGGGCTGCGTCAAGCCGTGCCGCAGAACAGCTTCCAACACCGCGAACGGCTGCACAGTCTGCAGTGGACACGTGTCGAATCCATCCGGTTGTCCGCCAAAATCCAGCCCGGGCCCGATCACGGCGACGCGGCGAATGTGGTTGGCCACCACCCCTTTGCCTTTCAAGTTCCTTAGCGCTTCGTCGACCGCGAAACTCGCCATCAGCGACGCCTCGGCCGGGATCGCTTCACTCGCGCCCTTGTGCGCACGATGGTGGCCGGCCAACTCCAGCGCGTAGCGCCGCAAAATGCCGCTCAGGAAAGCTTTGACCTCGTCCTCGCTGACACGCCGGCGTCGCAGCAAATCGAGCGCCAAGCGCAGCCGCTCCGAGTCCTGCTGGCCGAGTGCCTGGAGGAACGCATCCACTCGTGCCCGCGCCGGCGCAGTCAATCCTCCCGCGGCGTCCACTGCGGCGGACGCACCGCCCAGCGCCGGCAGCGGCGTAAACGACGTGCCGAATAAAATGAACGCGCTGATGGAATCTTCCAGCGCCCGCTCCACCCGCCCGCGGATCTCGCCGTCCCGCTGCCGCAGCCAATCTTCCCCTTCCTTGTCGTCCACAATCTCGGGTAGCCGGTCGGCAGCAGTGGCGAACCTGGCCAGAACCGGCTGAACCTCCGCCCAGCGCAGGAATCGCACCGCCTCCGTCCGCCCCAGCAGCAAGCCGGCGGCAAGCAACAGAAAGACCATCCGTCGCATAAGCTATTAACTATTCTAATGGCGGACAATCACGCGACCCTCAACTGCCATCATGCGTCAATCCGATTAGCCGGAACCGTTTTGGGTTACTGGGCTGTAGAGGATAACGTGTTAGCGCACCGTGAGGGCTTGATGGTTGTTCGCAGAGTGCGAACATTAATCGATGCGTCAACCGGGCGATGGAACCCATCCGGAACGACAGTCGATGTTGGAAATAGTAAACCTCGAAGCCGCTCAACTGGTCTACGACCTTCGCAAGAAAGGGTAACAATATAATTGACAAATCGACGGGCCGAGCCGGTAGGCTGGGATCGGCGTGACAGGCCAGCAAGAGCGTCACGGAGATGCGCGATACTTGTAGGAGACTCTTGTGAGGAATAAACCAAAAACTTCGGACCTGTTCCTCGGAGCTCTTGAACAAGTTGCCCGTGCACTCAGGGCGCGTGGAAAAACTGATACTCGTGAGTCATCGATTCAAGCGATCAAAGCCCTTAGGCAAACCGAGAAAGAGCATGAAGAGCAAAGACGACGAATCAACGACGCAATTGCCAACGGTGCCAGACTCAGCAGAAGACGCGGTTCATGATTTCTTGTACGTAGATCGTGTTAGGGTTTCTGCTCTCTATGCCCAACTGTTCCCTCAGGGCACACTCACAAGTGTAAAGACTACTTCGCAAACCGGATTCTCGGACGACAAGAATGTGGGCAGCGATCTTAAGATCATCAAAGCGGAGTCCAAGTACTCCACCCTAGGACACGAGGGCATAGAGCATGTGTTTGATGCGTCCTGGGCAGTTCCACTAGAAGTGCTTGCGGTCCTGAAGGCCCGCTCTCTCGTCAGGCGTTCGCTCAAAGATCCGGTTCTAGGTGCTGTCGTCTTGCTAGACGCGCATCTCAGGATCATCGACTATGCAACCATGAAGGATCTTTGGGAGCCAGCACTGAACGCGTTTGTTGGAGAAGAGAAAGCTGCGGAAATGAAGGGCCTGGTTTCGTTCATAAAAGGCGTTCCCCATACGATGCATGCCCATTTTCTGACAAGTGAGGCGCTTCTATGGGCGTCGTTAGAACCTGGGAGCCTAACCGTGCCCAGTGCTGATATTGTGCTGAAGCATGGCGGCCTTGTATCGGGAAGCTGGAAGGTTCTTTTTGTAGTGGATGCATTCCCCGTCTATGGGGATCCTCCTGAATTCCATTCTTGGTCGGCAGGTCAAGCAACTGAGGGGGTCTTGAACGCGATAAATCTACTTCGTACTCAAATCGGTAGACCACATGACTGGTTCGGATGCACTCCGCTAATGATTTACCGAGACATCCCGCCCGATTCCGGTCAGGAATCCTTAAACCTAACTGTCAGCTAGGCTTGCGTGCGCGCTTCTTCCGCGCCTGTGCCCGCTTCCACTTCGCCTCTTCCCTCAGCAAGTCTTCTTTCGATACGGTCAGGACCTTGCGGAGGGCGTTGTCCATCCGTGCGGCTTCAGTGTCGCCGGGTACGTGTGGCGTCGGTAGTGGTTTCACTTCAGACCTCGCATGAGCATATTGTACCCCCATTCGGGATATACTCATTGTCGGTATCTTGAATGGCCGGAACATCTCTGTACGTGCCTGTTCTAAAAAGCAAGCCTGGCGAATACGCCGCGTTGCGCTCTCTCCCATACTCATCCCGCAGTGTTATTACGCCCCTCATTGACATCGTTCCTCCTAGCACTCCAAAGGAGAAAAAAGGATCAGGGCGAACTGTTGCGGAACAAATGAAAATTAACGGAGAACGCATAAAGCAATCGTGGACGATAGTCGGTGCTCCGATCTTCATCGACTGTCAATTCATGCCTGACTCGGCAAATGCATTGCGACTGCTGTTCGCTCATCTACGCAATCATTTTGCTATCCCAGTCTTTGGGCCAGATAGGGGTAAGGCGTATTGCACGACGGTGGCTGATATGGTCAAGGCCAAGCCTTCCGACGGTACGTGCTATCGGATTCCCAAGGCGCACTTATTCAACCTGGACATGGACTCTAGCTTGGAGACTTTCGTCGCGGAGACGCGCGTAGCTCGCGCAAGTGTTGACATCATTCTTGATCTCGAAGATTTGCCATCGAAGTATCCAGACGAGTCTTTTGTGGCCACTATCGGCAGAATTAATTCGTTTCCACACTTGGGCGAGTGGAGATCGTTGATTGTGCTTGCTGGAAGTTTTCCTCTGACGCTTACGGGGATGACCACACAAACAAGGATGATCCGACGACATGATTGGTTAACGTGGCAACGCCTTATCAGTAGCAAGAAGCTGCAACGAAACCCGGTTTACGGCGATTACGGAATCCAACATCCATCGGCTCAGCCCGCGCCGGTCATGGGCAAGGCGAATGTGCGCTACACGCTTGCGGAGGACTGGAAGGTTTTTCGTGGTTCGGACACGATGAAGCGCGGCAGCGAAACAAGAGATTATGCCCCACAAATGAAACCGCTTTGCAAGTTGGTATGCGCTGACAGCGCCTTTTGTAGTTCCGACTTTTCTCCTGGAGATCAGTACATATACGAAGTCGCGAATGACGAAGTTGCGCCTTCGAATGATGCGTCAAGATGGAAATCTGTGGGTTTCAGCCACCATTTAACCTACGCGGCGAAGCAACTGCGTGGCGTTGCTTAATGGCAGTTCGTACCATACTCCCTAGAAAGCCTCCATCCGTCGCTGCTACGATCATTTTCCGCAACTCGTAAACGTAGTATTTGCTTACGTGCGAACACAGCCGCATCTCTTTGACGATGCGCTCGACTTCGTCTCGTCGCAGAAGCTTTATCACTACTGCCGGATCAGAATCTGCATTCATTGAGGCGACCCTGTGACATTCAAGCTTAACGTGGGTATCGGTCCTGACGGCCACCGCTAGTCCCCACCATAACGGAACCATCTTCTGCGCGGCGCTAAGATGGCGTTGCCCCACAACCAATGTAATCTCGTCGAATAGGGCGTTGTAGGAATCACGTTGCGTTGGCAGGCGCTTAAGCGTGTCGGCATCACTCTTTATCTCGAATCCATGGAGAGCGCCATTGACCACTGCGATGTCGATTCGTGTGTCTCGTTCAGGGATTACGAGTTCTTCGAGGAAAACAGAGTCTTCAGGAAATAGCTCACGAACGAACGTTCTCAGTGGCTTTCTCACGTCAATGTCCCGTAGGGGTGCCAAGAACGCATTGTACCCTGAATGTGATTTACAGTCCAGAAGGATCGTGCTATAATACGAAATTTTTGTGTTACGCTTGCTGTGGAAGGGGTTCCGACGATATGCGCGAACCAGACGAACGACGCTTTGCAGAACTGATGCTCTACGTTAGCGAGAAGTCCGCACGTGACCCCAAGTTCGGAGCGACGAAGCTCAACAAGATTTTGTTTTACTCAGATTTTTTGGCGTTCGCTCAACTTGGGGACTCCATCACGGGATTCGAGTATCAGAAGTTGGAGCACGGACCCGCCCCTAGACGCATCGTGTCCATGAGGAAGACTCTTGAAAAAGATGGGGCACTAACCGTCGAGAAAGTTCCTCTGCGCGAAGGCCGGGAGCAGGTGCGCCTCGTCCCTAAACGGAAGCCCCGCATGAGTGTGTTTGGGAAAGGCGAAATAGCTGTGGTTGATGAAGTGATAAAACAACTCTGGGGACATGACGCGGAAAGCGTCAGCGCGCTCAGCCACATTGAGATAGGATGGCAGGTAGCTCAGCTTAATGAGACGATCCCTTACGGGACGATATTCCTCTCAGACAAGGCGCTCAATGATGAAGACGTCCGAAGGATACAGCACTTTGCTGAAGAACACGGATACACCGCAAGACGATAGGCTCAGAGATGTTTTTGAAGAGCCACTGTTCTCTGAACAGCTAGAGAGTTTGGCTATCGGATATGAACGCCTTGATGCTGTGATGGAGTCGGTGGTTTTTGAACTGGCCCGTGACCCAGGAAGATTCCCACAAGTGCAAGGAACTTGCTTGTCCGTTGTTACGATTGAACTCTACGACAGCTTGCCATCTGTTCGTTTTCTCTTCACGTTTGACGATGAGCGCGTGACTTTGGTAGCAGTTGATTTCGGCGGCCGCCGACCGCGTTGAGGTTTCCGATAGGCAACGCTCACGCTTGAGCGCTCTTCCCGGTCAGTTCGTCGAAGGTGACACGCTTGCCTACCATACCAGAAACCGCCAAACTGAAACGTTCGCCGTCCGTCAGCTTGCGATTGTTGTAGCGATATGTTTGCTCGTCCAGGTAACGGAACAGGTGGAAGGGTTCGACGCTGACGTACGTTCCATTGATCCCGCGCTTCAGAAGCGACGAGAAATTTTCCAAGCCGTTCGTGTGGATCTTGCCATCGACGTATTGAACGGCGTGGTCGATTACTTGATGCTCGAACTCGTTCAACCCCTCGTAGGATTTCAGAGCATCGTTGTAGAGAGCGCTGCCAGCTTCGACGTGCTTGCGGACTTCAGTTTGAAGTGATTTCTTCTTGCGGTCGGGAACTACTGTAGTGCGGACCTTGCTGGTTTTTCCATCCGTGCCCCGTTCAAGAATTCCCATAACGGCGGTTTTGTCCTTACCGCCAGTTCCGGTGATACGTTGCGCTCGCTTCGTGGAATGCATGTTCCGCGCCTTGCCGCCGATGAAAGTTTCATCCGCTTCAACGTGTCCGGTGAACTTCGGGCCGGGTCCCATTCCCAGCGCGAGCCGGATTCTGTGATCCATGAACCATGCTGTCTTTTGGGTGACGCCGATGGCCCGGTGAATCTCGTAGGAACTCACTCCGTTTTTGCAATTCACAACCTGCCACATTGCTAGCAACCACTTGTCCAAGCTGATCGGCGAATCTTCGAAGATCGTACCGGTTTTGGAAGTGAACTGGCGGGCATCATGCGTGACGCTGCACTGCCATCGGTTGTACTTCTCCAGGAAGGCGACTTTCGTACTGCCGCAACGCGGGCAGACGACGCCATTGGGCCAGCGCCGTGCTACCAGATACTCACGGCAGTTGGTCGGATCGGCGAAGTACAGGATGGCTTCTTGGAGGGTCTTCGGTTCGCTTCTCATGCTTTAAATATAGGGGTTTGGCGTCGATTTGTCAACTATATTGTTACCCAAGAAAGCTTGCCAAGCGAGTGGGCACCACAGCCAGCGTGATCTGTCGTATGGAGCAGGCAGACTATGAAGGTTCGTTGCCAATGTTGCGCCGGATCGCGGCTGCCTTAAACCGGAGGCTGGAGCTTCATGCGGTTCCGATGAAGCCTCGGACAAACGCGGAAGGCGCAAGGGCGAGTTAGCCACCCGAATCGGGTGACACCCCAACCAAGCCGAACGCGTTCACGCAACATCCAGGAGTCATTTCCCCTTTCCCCTCACCCACTTCCCCAGATCCAACAAGTCAGAACAGCCCACTCCATGGTATGTCCATAAACGGAGATCAAACGTCCATGCAACCACACAAAGAAAAAGGACTTCCCAAAATTTGGCTTCGTTTTATCAAATCGCCTGGCGCCACCGAGTGCACCAACAAGACCCGCCACCACCTACCGCGTGCATCCTGCCGCCTGAACATGGCTTCGTTTTGTCAAATCCCCTGTAC